>JAOUQA010000148.1 GCA_029879605.1 Gammaproteobacteria bacterium | reverse complement strand
CGATGGCGCCACTGCCGGTACCCAGGTCGGCCAGGCGTAGAGCCTGGCCGGCCGGGTAGTGTTCAAGAATATATTCCACCAGGTGTTCAGTTTCCGGGCGGGGGATCAGGGTATCCCGGTTAACTTGAAAGCTTAGCGACCAGAATTCTTTCTGACCGGTAATGTAGGCAATGGGCTCACCATGCAGTCGGCGCTGAACCAGTTGCTGGTATTCTTCCAGGGTTTCAGTGTCGAGTTCTTTTTCTGGCCAGGCAAGCAGATAGGCCCGGTCTTTTTGTAGCAGGTGACAGAGCAAAACTTCGGCATCCAGTCGAGGGCTATCTGAACTTTGCTCCAGTAAGCTGCTGGTGCGGGTTATTAACTCAGAAAGACTCACTGTTCCGACAGGGCGGCCAGCTGTTCAGCCTGGTATTCATTAATCAGGGGTTCGATCACCTGGTTCAGATCACCCTGCATAAATTCATCCAGTTTATACAGCGTTAAATTAATGCGGTGATCGGTAATGCGACCCTGTGGAAAATTATAGGTACGAATACGTTCAGAGCGGTCACCACTGCCGACCAGTGATTTTCGGGTCTGGGCCTGTTCAGCGCGCTGTTTTTCGGTTTCAGCATCGACCAGCCTGGCCTGTAGAAGTGACATGGCGCGGGCTTTGTTTTTATGTTGAGAGCGTTCATCCTGGCATTCCACCACTGTGCCCGTGGGTAGATGGGTCAGGCGAACAGCAGAATCTGTTTTGTTGACATGCTGACCTCCGGCACCTGAGGCACGGAAAGTATCAACGCGTAAATCAGCCGGGCTGATGGTGATTTCTTCCATTTCACTGGGTTCCGGGATAATCGCCACGGTGGCAGCCGAGGTATGTACCCGTCCCTGTGATTCTGTTTCCGGTACGCGCTGGACACGATGGGCACCGGATTCAAATTTTAATTTTGAATAGGCGCCTGTGCCGACAATGCGGGCAATGATTTCTTTATAGCCACCGTGATCACCCAGGTTTTCACTCAGCACTTCAACCTGCCAGCGTTGCATTTCAGCATAGCGGCTGTACATGCGGAACAGGTCCCCGGCAAATATAGCCGCTTCATCACCCCCGGTTCCGGCACGAACTTCCAGGAAGATGTTGCTGTTATCGTGCGGATCTTTTGGTAGCAATAGTTTCTGTAATTCAATTCCCAGTACTTCAATACGTTGCTGTGCGTCCTGCTTTTCTTCCTGGGCCATTTCTTTCATTTCAGGATCATTTTCCAGCAGCATTTCATTGGCAGACGCCAGGTCATTCTGCGCCTTGCGATAGTTCACGAATGTTTTGCTTACGGGTTCCAGCTGGGAATATTCCATCGACAATTCACGAAACTTGTTCTGGTTGGAAATAATGCCTGGATCGCCCAGCAGCATGCCCACTTCTTCATAGCGTTCATGCAGGTTTTCCAGTTTATTTAAAATGCTGTCTTTCATAGTTATTTTTTCGTATCGGTAGAATTATCCGCGTCTTTCCCGAGGAAGAGTTTACGGGCAAATTCAATCAGGTCATGACGGCTATCCTGTCCCGCCTGGCGTAATTGAATGCTGGGCTGATGCAGAAATTTATTCATCAGTGTGTGAGCCAGGAACTGCATGACTTCTTCAGTGGTCTTGCCCTGGGCGAGTTGCTTCATGGCTTTATCCATCACTTCGCTGGTTAGAGTCTCAGCGCATTCACGCATTTCCCGGATGACATCAACGGCCTCCAGCGTTTTCTGCCAGTTGAGAAAGTTATCTACCTGGTTGTTAATGATTTCAGCCGCCTGTTCTGCGGCCTGTTTCCTGGATTCCAGGTTAACTTCGATAATTTCCTGCAAATCGTCAACGGTATAGAGATAAACATCATCCAGCTCGCTAACTTCAGGTTCGACATCCCGGGGGACCGCGATATCAACCATGAAAATGGGTTTGTGTTTGCGCTTTTTCAAGGCCTTTTCAACGGCACCTTTGCCCAGGATAGGTAACTGGCTGGCCGTCGATGAAATCAGGATATCAGCCTGGTGCAGGTAATCAGGGATTTGTGATAAAGCGATGGCTTCACCACCGTACTGTTCGACCAGTTTCTGGGCATTTTCGACACTGCGATTGGCGATAATCGTATGTTTGATATCGCTGGCTTTCAGGTGGCGGGTCGCCAGTTCGATGGTTTCACCGGCACCAATCATCAGGGCGGTTAACTGGTTAAGTTCACCAAAAATCTGTTTTGACAGGCTAATAGCCGCGAAGGCAACAGAAACCGGGCTGGCACCGATTTCTGTATCTGTACGCACCTGCTTGGCAACTGAAAATGCATGTTGAAACAGTTTTCCCAGCAACATGCCGACTGTGCCCAGGTTGACCGCCAGGGTATAGGCCTGTTTCATCTGGCCCAGGATCTGGGGTTCACCCAGCACCATGGAGTCCAGGCCGGACGCGACTCTCAGGGTATGTCGTATGGTTTCTTCATGAGAGTGGATATACAGGTGTTCCTGGATATCCTCGGGTTTGAACCCGTGATACTGGCTGAACCATTCCACCAGCTGCTGGTCACTTTGATTGTGGTTGTCGTGTTAAATGGTGCAGTAGAGTTCGGTTCGATTACAGGTGGAAAGAATAGCGGCCTCGGTGACGCAGTCCAGGTTCATCAGTGACTGGGTCGCATCAGACAGGTTTTCAGGCGTAAATGCCAGCCGTTCACGCATTTCTACCGGGGTTGTTTTATGATTCAGGCCTAGTGTAATCAGTGACATGTAAGTGTTTACACATGCCCGTAAGACCAGGCATGTCGGATATTCCGCCAGTAACTATAAGAAAACGCTAAATTTTGAGCCATAGAGGCTTTTAATACAAGCATTTGCAGAGGGATGGGACATTTTTAGTGCCAGGAATTTTGCATTGTTTGACAGGAACGGCAACGTAATTCGTCTAATTTGGTTTATATTTAAAGTATGCCGTAAAAACTTTGGCTTTTAAGAAATGATGTTACAGCAACTAAATACAGTTATTCCTGCATATCGCTTCTCTGGTGTTTTCCTGTTACTGGTAATGCTGGTGGGCTGCGGATCCCATGCCCTGAAAGAACCGGTTGAGGGTGAGGATCTTGCACGTGTCAACGAATTAACCGGAGATATCCTGTTTGATTTACTGGCCGGTGAGTTTGCCGGTCTCAATGGCCAGCTGGATGAGGCTACACGTTATTATCTACGTGCAGCTGAAACAACCAATGATCCACAGGTGGTTGCCCGGGCCACACATATTGCCCTGTTTGCAAAAAAATACGACACAGTGCTGGAGTTATGTAAACGCTGGCGCCTGGTATCTGATGACCTGCTTTCCATATCACGTATTGAAACCATTGCCCTGTTGCATACTGGCAAAACCGCCCAGGCTGTGGAGGCAATTGAGTCAGTCATTATTGAAAACGACCAGGTTGTTAAAGCCAGTATTGGCTGGTTAAGTCATATACTGAAAAAAGAAGCCAGTGATGATATGGCCGTCAAAGTACTAAATACGCTGGATGAAAAACACCCTGACCAGGCCTACCTGTTATTGTTACTGGCTCGTTATGAAGCGGGTGAAAAAAATTATCCACGCGCCATGGCAGTGATAGAAAGGGTTATTCAGCTGGCACCAGACATCAGTGATGCGTATTTAATAAAAGCCCAGATGTTATCTGCGACTGGCCGTGATGTGGAAGCCGTTGCCGCGGTTGAAATGGCGGTTGAAAAAAGACCGGATGACAACAACCTGCGATTACAGTACGCCCGTATGCTGGTGCAGTTGAAACGTTATGACGAAGCCTGGATGGAATTCAAGCACTTAGAACAGGCGACACCCGACAATAACAGCCTGTTATTGAGCCTGGGTTTATTATCGATAGAAACCGGCAAGATCGAGCTGGCGAAAGAATATTTACAGAAATTAATTGATGCCGGGGCGGGTGATTCCCAGGCCCATTATTATCTTGGCCGAATTCAACAAAGCCAGAATGAAGTGATGCCGGCCATCGCTAATTACGAACGGGTACTGGGTGGTGACTACATGGTTGATGCCCGGATTCGAAGTGCCGGCCTGTATGCAAAAACCGGTCGTGTGGATGATGCACTGGCAAAATTAAAACAGTTAATGAGTCATAGTCAGAATAATTCTGACCAGATAAGAGTGTACCTGGCCCAGGGAACATTATTAAGTGAAGCACGACGTGACAGGGAAGCGCTGGAAATTTATAACCGTGCTATTAAAGGTGCTCCTGAAAATACCGACCTGTTATATGCCAGGGCTCTTACCGCTGAAAAACTGGATATGCTGGACGTGACCGAGTCAGATTTACGCACAGTATTAAATGTTGACCCGGATAATGCCAATGCCCTGAATGCGCTGGGCTATACCCTGGCTGATAGAACGGATCGACTGGTTGAAGCCAAGGAATATATTCTTAAGGCTGCGACACTGTTGCCCGATGACCCCGCTATTCTTGACAGCCTGGGCTGGGTTTATTTTCGCCTGGGAGAATACCAGTCGGCATTGAAGTGGTTGCATAAAGCTTTTGCCCAGCTTGAAGATGCAGAAATTGCGGCGCATTTAGGTGAAACCCTGTGGCAAACTGGTAAACTGGATGACGCAAAAAAAATATGGAACCGGGGTCTTGAATTACAGGCAGATAATCCTGTGTTGCTGGACACCATGAAACGCTATCAATACAAACAATAAGCCTTACATCATTATGTATCGAATTCTCCTGCCGGGGCTGATCAGCCTGTTATCGGCCTGTACGCCTGCGGTCAAAACAGTATCCACACCACCCAATGAACAGCAGTGGCAGCAGCATCTACAACAGGTTAGCGCAATCAGTCAGTGGGATATCAGTGGTCGTCTGGGTGTTGAAACTGAGCAGAATGGTGGCCAGATTGATATCTTCTGGCAACAGCAGCGGGATGATTATTATGATATTCGCATGGTGGCACCCTTTGGCGGTGGTACGCATTTTCTCTCGGCACGCCCTGAGGCTGTGACTTTCACCAATGGTAATGGTCAGCAAATTATTGAACAAAATGCCGATCAGTTACTGGCTCGAATCAATGGCTGGTCATTCCCGGTATCAGGCATGCGTTACTGGATACTGGGCATGCCGGTGCCGGGTAAAACGGCACGTTTAATTAGCTGGAATGAGCAGGGCCTGTTGCATCTTATGGAACAGGACGGCTGGCGAATTGAAATCCCCAGGTACAAACAGGAAGGTGATTACACCCTGCCAAAGAAAATTTTTCTCAGTCGTCCCGATAATGATCATCTGAGTGTCCGCATGGTGATACGAAACTGGGGGCTGGCGCAGTAATGCAATCCTGGCCAGCACCCGCCAAGCTGAATCTTTTTTTACACATTACCGGTCAGCGTGATGATGGTTATCATTTGTTGCAGAGCGTATTCCAGTTCCTGGATTACAGTGATGAGATGGCTTTCGATATTCGCCAGGATGGAAAAATACACCGGGTGACAGATGTTGTTGATGTCGATGAAAATCATGATTTAACGGTCAGGGCTGCAAAGTTATTACAGCAAACCGCGGCTATACAGCAGGGTGTGGATATACACCTGGAGAAAAAACTGCCCATGGGTGGCGGTGTTGGTGGTGGCAGTTCCGATGCGGCCACAACACTGGTGGCATTGAATGAATTATGGAATGCAGGTTTGAGTCGACAGCAACTGGCTGACCTGGGTTTGCA
>JAOUQA010000147.1 GCA_029879605.1 Gammaproteobacteria bacterium | reverse complement strand
ATACGGTGGCCAGGCTGAACACTGGCCGCAGCTGGTAACGGTAGACAGTTGCGCAGCAACAGTTGGTGATGAACCGGTTATGATTGCTGCCAGTACCCAGTGCCCGGTTGTAGTTGGGCCTGACAGGGTTAAGGATGTTGAAATGCTGCTGGATAAGCATGACTGTAATATTGTTTTATCGGACGATGGTCTGCAGCATTACCGTTTACACCGTGATATAGAAATTGCAGTCGTTGATGCCCGTCGTCTAATGGGTAATGGTTTCTGTCTACCAGCGGGTCCCTTGCGTGAGCCATCCCGTCGCCTGAAAACCGTTGACCTGGTGATTTATAATGGCGGCAAGCAGGCGGTTAGTTATACACTGGAACCGGGTCAGCTGGTTTCACTGGCTGATAGAAGTGTATCGACACTTGATGCTTTTCAGGGCCAGACAGTTCATGCCGTTGCCGCAATTGGTCATCCGCAGCGATTTTTTGATCTGCTGGAAAAGCAGGGCCTGCATCTGATTAAACATAGTTTTGCGGATCATTATCTCTACCAGGAAGAAGATCTGGTATTTAATGATGATTTACCCATATTAATGACAGAGAAAGATGCGGTAAAATGTACAGGCTTTAATATCTCAAACAGCTGGTATCTTCCCGTAACCGCGACCTTATCAGCTGATGCACATTCTCAATTCAAACAGTTAATTAAACAGGTTTGCAATGGATAAGAAATTATTAGAACTACTGGTTTGTCCTGTCTGTAAGGCTAAACTGAGCTATGACAAAAAAGCCGGGGAATTAATTTGCCAGGCAGATGGTCTTGCCTATCCCGTACGTGATGGTATTCCTGTCATGCTGGAAAACGAAGCCCGTAAACTGGATGTGGCCACACAAGAATAAATTTATGTCTCTCGAATTCAAAGTTGTTATTCCGGCTCGTTATGCATCAACACGTTTCGAAGGTAAGCCACTGGTGGATATCAGTGGCAAACCCATGTTGCGTTATGTGTATGACTGCGCCCTGGCATCCGGTGCCGAACAGGTCGTGATAGCCACGGACGATGAGCGCATTCAACAGGCTGCTGAAGGTTTTGGTGCTACAGTTTGTATGACATCGCCAGATCATCCTTCGGGTACAGATCGCCTGGCTGAAGTGAGTTTGAAATATGGCTGGGATATCAATGATATCGTGGTGAACCTTCAGGGTGATGAGCCATTAACACCGGCATCTATTTTACGCCAGGTTGCCTTGAATCTGGCCGATCATCCAAAAGCGGGCATGGCAACTTTATCGACACCCATTCAGATAGCACGAGATGTGCATGATCCTAATATTGTCAAAGTGGTGACTGATGCAGAAGGTTATGCCCTGTATTTTAGTCGGTCTGCAATTCCATATCACCGTGATACGGCTAATCAACTCAGTGATGAACAGGCAAAATCCTTTCAACGTCACCTGGGTATTTATGCCTATCGGGTCAGTTTCTTGCATTCCTATACCAACATGCAGGCCTGTGAACTGGAAACAGTTGAAAAACTCGAACAGTTACGTGCGCTTTATAGTGGTGTTGCGATTCATGTTGATGAAGCGGTGGATTTACCTGGTCCGGGTGTCGATACGCCGGATGATCTGAAGCTTGTTGAAGAACTTCTTCGACAACAATAATTACATGTCTGAATCTCTCCAGTTTTTTGCCAGTTGCCCAAAAGGAATCGAAGACCTGTTGTGTGCTGAACTGGTATCACTGGGTATTAATAATCCGCAGACGGCATCGGCCGGTGTCAGTTTTCAGGGTGATTTAAAAGCAGCCTATAAAGTATGTCTCTGGTCACGCCTGGCCAGCCGGGTACTGTTACTTATCAAAACGTTTGAAGCTAAAACGGATCAGCAGCTTTATCAGCAGGTTCAGGGTATTAAGTGGTCGGATTACCTGGACATGTCGGGTACGTTGGCGGTGAACTGTCACATTCACCAGTCGGGTATTACTAACAGTCATTATGCCGCACTCAAAGTAAAAGATGCCATTGTCGATCAGTTTATGGATCTGTTTGAACAACGACCATCTGTTGATCGTGAACGGCCGGATATTCGAATTAATTTATACATTCACCGTGACCAGGCATCACTGAGCCTGGATCTTTCAGGTGAAGCCCTGCATAAAAGAGGCTACCGGCAATCCAGTATTAAGGCACCGATGAAAGAGAACCTGGCGGCAGCGGTATTGATGCGTTCCGGCTGGCCCAATGAGTCCAGGACACTGGTCGACCTGATGTGTGGCTCAGGTACGCTGCTGATCGAAGCTGCAATGATGGCGCTGAATATTGCCCCTGGTATATTGCGTGAGTCTTTTGGTTTTGAACGCTGGAAAGGGCATGACCCGGAGACCTGGCAACAGTTACTGGCAGAAGCCAGGGAGATCAAACAGTCAGCTCTTGAAAATGCCAGTTTAAATATTCGTGGTTATGATGAATCGCCTACGGCGATTAAGGCCTGCAGATCAAACATTCCTGCAGCGGGGTTACAGGACTTTATTCAGGTCAATGTCAGGCGTCTTGAAGATTGTACTCAAAGTGAAGGTTTACCCGCGGGACTGGTGATTGTGAATCCACCTTATGGCGAACGACTGGGTGAAGAAAAGGAACTGGCTTATTTATATGCTGAAATAGGGGATTGCTGGAAACGTTATTTTGGTGAATGGCAGGCCGCATTATTTACCGGCAATATCAAACTGGCCAGGCATATTGGTCTGCGTTCTCATAAGGACAATACCTTATTTAATGGTGCTATCAAATGTAAACTCTTTCAATATAAGTTAAGACCGGCCAAGCCTGAGCATGTACTGGAACAGGAAGACCAGGTTGATATAGAAGCAAAACAGATGTTTGCTAACCGGCTGAAAAAAAATCTTAAACACCTGTCTCGCTGGGCAAAACGTAATAATATTGAATGTTACCGTGTTTATGATGCCGACCTGCCCGAGTTCTCAGTGGCTATTGATATCTATGCTGACTGGGTACATGTACAGGAATACGAAGCACCTACAACAGTTGATATACGTAAAGCACGTCAACGGTTTACTAATATTCTCGACGTACTACCCGATATTTTAGGTATTAATACAAATCATATTGCAGTTAAAACCCGCAGTAAGCAGAAAGGGGTGAAGCAATATGAAAAACAGTCCGACCAGAAACATTTTCATGTAGTGCATGAGAATGAACTCGCGTTTTATGTCAACCTGGAAGATTACCTTGATACCGGTCTATTCCTGGATCACCGGGATACTCGAAAAATGATCAGGGATATGTCGCATAATAAAAATGTGCTGAACCTGTTTGCCTATACGGGTTCCGTTTCTGTTTGTGCAGCAGCGGGTGGTGCGGCATCTGTTACCACGGTTGATATGTCCAATACCTATCTCGACTGGGCAAAACGTAATTTCAATCTGAATAAACTTGTTTCAGATGATTATCATTTTATTAAGGCGGATTGTATTAAGTGGTTACTTGATCAGTCTAAACAGCAAGCCAGGTATGATTTAATATTTCTTGATCCGCCCACGTTCTCTAATTCGAAAACCATGGAACAGAGTTTTGATGTACAGAAAGATCATGGTTTCCTGGTTCATGGTGCAATGAAGTTACTAAACCAGGATGGTGTCTTAATATTTTCTAATAACTATCGAAAATTCAGGCTCGATGCACAGTTAACTGATCATTTTAAAATTGAAAATATTTCTCAGAAAACATTGCCAGAAGATTACAAGCGTAATCCGAAAATTCACCATTGCTGGTTAATTACGCATAAATAAACTACTGGTAGCACATCGGCTTGGAAGATTGTCTTCGAATGATGACTACAGGACGCATTATCCTTTGTACAAGCACGTGCAATAAAAAAGCCACTTAACAAAGTGGCTTTCTGATAACTGCAAAATATTATAGCCCTGGCTTATTGCAGAACTTCAGCTGTTTCAGATGATTTAGCCGTCAGTAAAGTATTTATCAGCTGATCTTCGAGTTCGATGCGGGTTGCCAGTTCTTCACCCAGTTTTGACAGCTGGCTGGTGAGTTCTTCTTTGGAAATAGATTTCATTGAGTTGCCGCTGTCATATTTGTCATTAAATTCAACAGCAACCTGGGTTGTTTGTTCAATCCTGGGGTAGATAGTATCAGCCAGCTTTACAATTTCATGACGGCGTTCAACACCTTCAGAAATACGCTGGTACAGTTCAAAATGACCAATCGCGATGTAGTCGATTAACAGCTGGCAAAATTCCTGGATCTGCTCAGGTTCAATTTCATCAGTATTAACATTCGTGCCATCACAACCTGCCAGGTTGCAGTACATGGATAGTACTTCGTTACGTTCCGCAATGAGTTGTTTAATTTCCTTGCGAGTTCTAGAGCGTCTGTCGTTTGCGGGTTGTCGATCGACAAAATCGTTCATACGATCCACCTTTACATTTTTATTAAGATTATTCTCAGATCTTTCAGTCAGTTTATCTAAATCAGATCTTTGTAGTTATGAAAAGATAAATTGCCTGATTTGTGCTCATAAATCAAGAAAAACTCGCCTTAGAACGTCCTGAATAGATGTTTTTTCTATAAATTGGCCTGTTTTAACCAGTATTCGGCATTTATTTCCTTACTTTAAGTGTTTGATATTAGTGTTCTTATTGTCCTATTATCACTATGTAATTCTGATACTTGTTATCTGCCGGCCAAATCAAGCGTGCTGTATATATGAAAAATAGTCTAATGCCAACTGCCGATCAGGCTTTACCTGGAAGGGATGAGGAAATCAGTATTTCAGGTATACATTTTGTTAATGGCCGGTCATTCAAAGATAATATCCCTGCTCATATGCACAAAGCTGTTTTTGGTCTCGGCTGTTTCTGGGGTGCTGAACGGTTGTTCTGGTTAATCGAGGGTGTTTATGTCACTGCTGTTGGGTATGCTGCCGGTATAACGCCAAATCCCAGTTATGAAGAGGTATGCACCGGGATGACCGGGCATAATGAAGTGGTGCTGGTGGTTTATGACCCCGAACTGGTCAGTTTTGAGCAATTGCTTACTGTTTTCTGGGAGGCTCATGACCCTACCCAGGGTATGCGCCAGGGTAATGATGTGGGAACCCAGTACCGCTCAGGTATTTACGTCTATAGCGGTCAGCAGCAGGTTATAGCTGAAACATCCCGGCAAATGTATCAAAAAGCACTTACCGAATCAGGCTATGGGCAAATTACCACTGAAATTTTATCTCTCAGTCATCTTTATTTTGCTGAAGAATATCATCAGCAATATCTTGCCAAAAATCCAGCTGGTTATTGTGGCTTGCGCGGAACCAGTGTGAAATTATCCGGATTATAAAATTATGAATGTAGTGAACCGAGACACTATGCTTAATTCGATAAGTTTACTGGAACAGCAGCTGGCCAATGCAAAACAGCGTATTTCAGAGCTTGAGTCAGTTGTAGAAGAATTAGATTTTAATAGTCATATTCTTGAAAATATGTCAGAGGGTATAAATCTGGTTAGGCCGGAAGATGGCATCATCGTTTATACCAATAAAATTTTCGATCAAATGTTCGGTTATCAACCTGGAGAATTAATTGGTAAACATGTTGATGTTTTAAATGCTCCGGACACTTCTGGTAATCCTGCCGAGGTCATTGCCTCTACGTTACGCAATGGGAATGAATGGCATGGTGAAATCAATAATACTAAAAAAGATGGTAGTACTTTCTGGTGTTATGCGCGGGTTGTAAAATTTGACAG
>JAOUQA010000146.1 GCA_029879605.1 Gammaproteobacteria bacterium | reverse complement strand
TATTGGCCTGGTGTTATTACAGCGTGGTAAAGGGGCTGAAGCGGGTGCTGCATTAGGTGGCGGTGGTGCTTCAGGTTCGGTATTTGGTTCTCAGGGTTCGGCTAACTTCCTCAGTCGTACCACGGCGATCCTGGCGACGGCATTTTTTATCACCAGCCTGGCCCTGGCTTATATGGCATCTAATCGTACAGCACCATCCAGTGTAACCGAGTCGGTTGTTACGGAGCAAAAAACGGTTGGAGTCGATGATGTGCCAGTACTGGATGTACCTGCTGAACAGGCTGATACCCCTGCAGTGGAATCAGATTTACCTCCAGCAGAGTAGTAATTATCTATTTTATGCCGATGTGGGTGAGCAGCGGGATAAGGAGCTGCGAACGCACGTACAGGGAAGTGCGGGCAGGTGGTTATAAAAATCACTAAGTGAAGCCATGGATGGCAGTTAAGTATGCTTGATATTTAACATCATGCCGATGTGGGTGAGCAGCGGGTTAAGGAGCTGCGAACGCACACACAGGGAAGTGTGGGCAGGTGGTTATAGAAATCACTAAGTGAAGCCATGGATGGCAGTTAAGTATGCTTGATATTTAACATCATGCCGATGTGGTGGAATTGGTAGACACGCCATCTTGAGGGGGTGGTGGGGCAACCCGTGCCGGTTCGACTCCGGCCATCGGCACCATTCTTGAGAGTGAAGATGACTCGCAAATCAATAGTCCCGGAGGGACACGGGTTATCTTTTCGCGTGTGTGGAAACACGTGAATTAAGCGTGCGAAGCACTAAAAATATCTTTAAGGCGAGCAGAGATGTATCGCAAATTATCTTTGATATACAGATGAATACACCACGTAAACCAGTGTCTTTCAGTAATACGGTTCGTGAGCTAATTAATGCCCTGTTTCTTTAGTTAAATATAGCCTGCTAATAGTTTGCATCAACTGGTAGCTGTATTGCTGTAAACAGAAATTCGAATATGAAGATATCTAATTAATATAGTCGTAGGGGAATTTTGTTGTCAGGCTTTATAAAGCAGGCCTTTTGTGATTGATGATGAGAAATAAAACTGTGTTCAAAACAGTCAAATTGTCTTTAAAAGATTTCGTTTGTTTCCAGGTTCTTTGATCTTCATTAATAAACTCTAATATTCATCAGTTAAGCTTGTATTTAACTTTAGGTGGTTTAGTATAAGGCGCGTCTATAAACACTGTTTATCATGTGATTCAGATATTAAGTGCTGACAAGGAGAATGTTTTTTAATAAAGTCGTTAATCGGCTAACAACAACAAGAGCTTGCCATGCCGTTTACGGCCTGAGAGAAAAAAATTAGATGCTCGAAAATTATTTACCAGTACTTATTTTTATTTGCATTGGCCTGATTGTTGGGCTCGCGATGATTGTGATGGGTGGTTTTATACTTGCGCCCCGCCGCCCGGATCCACAAAAGAATTCCCCTTATGAATGTGGTTTTGAAGCATTTGAAGATGCACGTCTGAAATTTGATGTGCGTTACTACCTGGTTGCTATTCTGTTTATTATTTTTGATCTGGAAATTGCTTTTCTGTTTCCCTGGGCCATCGTGCTGGAGGAAATCGGATTATTCGGTATCGTCGCCATGGGTATCTTCCTGGGTGTTCTTGTCATTGGCTTTATATATGAATGGAAGAAAGGGGCGCTGGAATGGGAATAGAAGGTGTATTTGAAAA
Organism: Gammaproteobacteria bacterium; assembly: GCA_029879605.1. GTDB lineage: Bacteria > Pseudomonadota > Gammaproteobacteria > SZUA-229 > SZUA-229 > JAPHQX01. Next base: position 4,087 of record JAOUQA010000146.1, on the reverse strand, counting down.
AGGTTTTGTTACTACAGGTATGGATGGCCTGATTAACTGGGCGCGTACCGGTTCTATGTGGCCCATGACCTTTGGCCTGGCATGTTGTGCAGTAGAAATGATGCAGGCAGGTGCTTCCCGTTATGATCTTGATCGCTTCGGCGTGGTATTTCGTCCCAGTCCAAGGCAGTCTGACGTTATGATTGTGGCGGGTACCCTGACGAATAAAATGGCACCCGCATTACGCAAAGTGTATGACCAGATGGCTGAGCCTCGCTGGGTAATCTCGATGGGTTCCTGTGCCAATGGTGGTGGTTATTATCATTATTCTTATTCAGTGGTACGAGGCTGTGATCGTATCGTGCCAGTGGACGTGTATATTCCTGGGTGTCCACCCACAGCAGAAGCTTTGTTGTATGGCATTATCCAGTTGCAAAACAAAATCAAACGTACCAGTACTATTGCACGTTAAACATTGTTGAAGTGAGTTCATGACAAATAACATACAACAATTATCTGAAAAGCTGGCAGCAGGTTTCGGAGCAAAATTAACAGGCAATGTCGTTGATTGTGGTGAAGTTACAATCGAAGTTTCTGTTAATGATTTAATGTCAGTTTGTTTGAAGTTACGAGATGATCACGAGTTTGCATTTGAGCAGTTAATTGACTTATGTGGTGTTGATTATTCTGAATATGGGCAGACAGAATGGGTTACAGAGCAGGCTACGGGTACCGGTTTTAGTCGAGGTGTGGATGTAGCCAGTCATGGACGTTTGCGTTTCGGCGATGAAACGCCTGAAAAGAAAAAAGATTGTTTACGTTTTGCCGTTGTTTATCACCTGTTGTCAGTTACAAATAATCAGCGCTTACGTGTACGGGTATATGCTGAGGATGATGCGATGCCTGTCGTGCCCTCAGTGACTACTATCTGGGCAGGAGCTAACTGGTTTGAGCGTGAAGCCTTTGACCTGTTCGGTATTCATTTTGAAGGTCATAATGATTTGCGTCGTATTCTGACGGATTATGGTTTTGTTGGGCATCCCTTCCGAAAAGATTTTCCATTGGTGGGTCATGTTGAGATGCGTTACGACCCTGAACAGAAGCGAGTTATTTATCAGCCAGTCACCATTGAGCCACGGGTATTAGTGCCTCGAGTGATTCGAGAAGATAATCGTTATTTTGAGCCAGAAGAGGGTGCGGCTGATGTCTGAGATTCGTAATTACACCCTTAACTTTGGACCACAGCATCCAGCAGCGCATGGTGTATTAAGACTGGTGCTGGAAATGGATGGTGAAGTCATCCAGCGTGCAGATCCTCATATCGGTTTGTTGCATCGCGCGACTGAAAAACTTGCTGAGAGTAAACCCTATAACCAGAGTATTGGTTATATGGATCGACTCGATTATGTTTCAATGATGTGCAATGAGCATGGTTACCTGTTAGCCATGGAAAAACTTCTCGGCATCGAAGTGCCGGAACGTGCGCAGTATATTCGTGTTATGTTCGATGAAATTACACGCTTGCTAAATCATTTATTGTGGATTGGTGCTCATGGCCTGGATGTCGGTGCCATGACTATTTTCCTTTATGCCTTCCGTGAGCGTGAAGACTTAATGGATTTATATGAAGCGGTATCCGGTGCACGTTTGCATGCTACCTATTATCGGCCAGGTGGAGTAGCGCGTGATCTGCCTGATAGCATGCCGTTGTATTCGCCATCTAAATGGCATAGCAAAAAAGAAGTTGATAAGCTCAATGAAGCGCGTAGTGGTTCCATGCTGGATTTCATTGAAGACTTTACTAATCGTTTTCCCCGTTATGTAGATGAATATGAAACCTTATTAACCGATAACCGTATCTGGAAACAGCGCCTGGTGGATATTGGTATTGTCTCACCTGAGCGAGCCTTACAGCTTGGTTTTACCGGGCCAATGTTACGTGGTTCAGGTATTGAATGGGACCTGCGCAAGAAACAGCCCTATGAAGTATATGACCGTATGGATTTTGATATTCCCGTGGGTACCAACGGTGATTCCTATGATCGTTACCTGGTGCGTATGGAAGAAATGCGTCAGTCGAATCGTATTATTAAGCAGTGTGTTGACTGGTTGCGTAATAATCCTGGCCCTGTAATGGCTGAAGATCATAAAGTGGCGCCACCCAGGCGTGAAGCAATGAAAGCGGATATGGAATCTTTGATTCATCACTTTAAATTATTTACCGAAGGTTTCTGTTTGCCGGCCGGGGAAGCTTATGGTGCGATTGAGCATCCAAAAGGTGAGTTTGGTGTTTATATTGTGTCTGATGGCGCGAACAAACCTTATCGTTTAAAAATTCGTGCGCCGGGTTTTGCGCATTTGTCAGCACTGGATGAAATGACCCGTGGTCATATGCTGGCTGACGTGGTGGCAGTGATTGGTACCCAGGACATTGTATTCGGTGAAATTGATAGATAAGACGAACCAGCTATGAGTAAAACTGAAAATATATTATCGCAACATACGCTGGAAGAAATTGACGGCTGGATTAAACGTTATCCCGCGGAGCAGAAAAAATCTGCCCTGCTTGCCGCTTTGCGTGCTGCACAACATCAGAATAATGGTTTTTTAACCACTGAGTTAATGGATGCGGTTGCAGATTATCTTGAGCTTTCAAAAATCGAAGTGTATGAAGTCGCCAGTTTCTATTCGATGTATGAGCTGAACCCGGTAGCGCGTCATAATGTGGCCGTGTGTACCAATGTCTGCTGTATGTTAATGGGGTCTGACACCATTGTTAATCACCTTGAAAAGAAACTTGGAATCAAGCTGGGTGAAAGTACGAAAGATGGCCGTATTTATCTGAAGAACGAAGAAGAATGTTTAGCAGCCTGTGCTGGTGGTCCGATGATGCAGGTCAATCATAAATATTATACTGAACTCACCCCTGAGAAGGTGGATGAGATTATTGACGGTCTGGAGTAAGCATGGCAAACGAAGTCTGCTACGCAACATTGCAGTTTGATGATCAGCCCTGGTCTTACGAGAACTATCTTAAGATCGGCGGTTACCAGGCGTGGAAAAAAATTCTGGATGAAAAAATCCCACCGGAAGATGTTATCGAGATTGTTAAGTCTTCAGGTTTGCGTGGTCGTGGTGGTGCAGGTTTTCCCACGGGTTTGAAGTGGAGCTTTATGCCGCGTAATGCACCGGTGCAAAAATATATTGTCTGTAATTCAGATGAGTCTGAACCGGGTACCTGTAAAGATCGTGATATTTTAAGATTTAATCCCCATGCATTAGTTGAAGGTATGGCTATTGCAGGTTACTGCATTGGTGCAACCGTGGGTTATAACTATATGCGCGGTGAATTTATGGATGAGCCTTATTTGCACTTCGAGCAGGCGGTGAAAGAGGCTTATGAAAAAGGTTACCTTGGGCGTAACATCCTGGGTTCCGGTGTCGATTTTGATCTTTATCCAACATTAGGTGCCGGTGCTTATATCTGTGGTGAAGAAACCGCCTTGCTGGAATCTCTGGAAGGTAAAAAAGGCCAGCCAAGATTCAAACCACCGTTTCCTGCCAATGTGGGTTTATACGGCAAGCCAACTACGATTAATAACACGGAATCTTTATCATCTGTGCCAAGTATCGTTCGTAATGGTGGTGAGTGGTTCGCTAAACTGGGTGTCGAAAATTCCGGTGGTGTGAAATGTTTTTCAGTTTCTGGTCATGTTAATAAACCGGGTAATTTTGAAATTAATATGGGTACGCCATTTAAAGATTTGCTGGAAATGGCAGGTGGTGTTAAAGATGGTCGTAAACTAAAAGCTGTAATTCCTGGTGGTTCATCTGTGCCAGTTGTACCGGCTGATATTATGATGCAGGCCAATATGGATTACGACTCCATCACCAGTATAGGTTCTATGCTGGGTTCTGGCGCTGTGATCGTGATGGATGAAACAACCGACATGGTGAAAGTATTACAACGATTGTCACGTTTTTATTTTTCGGAATCCTGTGGTCAGTGTACGCCCTGTCGAGAAGGTACTGGCTGGCTGTATCGCATGTTAACAAGAATTGTTGAAGGTAAAGGTCTGCCTGAAGACCTGGATAAACTGGATGATGT
>JAOUQA010000145.1 GCA_029879605.1 Gammaproteobacteria bacterium | reverse complement strand
AAAAGTTATTTAAAAAAAATCGAAAATAATTTTTAATTTATGCATGGATATTTCTGCGGGTAGGCTAAACTTAGTATCGAAAATATCGAATTATTATCTTTTGGGAAAATGCACAAAGTTATTGTGTGGTTATTATAAAAAAACATTTTTATATAACCTGTAAGTCTACAGTTGAAAATTACATGGTTGTAGCGTCAGGCCTTAATTTCCTGAGTGTAATAAATAGAGCAGGCTAAATTTGTAAAAATAGAGAGTTCTAATGTATCGGCAGTTTGCCCTTATCGGGCTGTTGAATATGTCTTTAAGTTTAATGGCTGGTTGTGCAACAGTCACTGGAACAAATCACTTAGAAAATATATCTCACGAAATAAATCCGGTTATTTCAATCGATAGCAAGCATAATTATAAATTTAAAGAAAACCTGACATTCACGATTTTACCAATATCCTTATTTAATAATGGCAAGAGTTATTTGCAGAATTATGAAGACAGGTACCACATGTACTTTAGTTTGAGAAATATGCTTGAAGGTCGTGGTTATGAATTCGTAAGCCCTGAAAAAAAGTCTGACATGATAGTTGTTATTGATGGTTATACAGAACTGGCTGGTCCTGCAATGAAACCGCAAATTAAAATTCGTAATAATTGGTCTTCAGGTGATACTTTCGACTCGTTCGGGACTATGGATAGAATCTATCAGGCATTAAATGGAGAGCCAGATATTGAGTTGTGGGGAAACTATTATGAACACGGTGCAGTTGCAGATGATTTGTCTGTTAAGGCTGATGCTTCGATTGATCAAGAAAATAATTATGGCCATCATCAGCTTGCGTTATATTTCTTTGATTTAAGCAGTAAACAGGTGATATGGGCTGGAAATGGTGCAGGAATTACTCGAAGTCTTAGTACTTATCTTGCTTCGCAACAACTCATAAAGAGCCTGGTAAACAATATACCTGTATCGAAAAATAATACAGCCTTATTTGAATATAAAACCGGAAACATGGGTATATCTTATTCAATTATGAGTCTGGATGGGATCAATTATTATCCTTTAATCACGGCTATTCTTACGGATAGTCCGGCGAATAAGGCAGATATCACACCTGGTGATATTCTGTTGAAAGTCAATGGTCAAAGTGTTGTGAATAAAACTTACAAGGATGTCTCTAAGCTGCTTAATGGTGATGCCTGTGAGATAAAAAGACTAATTCTCAAGCATAATAATAGAAATGTAGAAGCAGATGTCGCACTTAAGTACCGGTCTGAAGATCAAAAAATACAGAACGTGATGAGCCACCTGTCTGATAACCGTATTGAAAAAAACGATTTTATACTAAGGCCGGAATTTATTGGACTGGCAGAAGGCTTGACGGCCCGAGATAAAGAGGAGCTTGACGAGGTATTTTCTGAATACAGGAAATCAACTGTGCTGGCTCTTAAAGTAACCGGGCATACAGATTCCCTGAAATTGAAAGAGATTTATAAGGAACGGTATATAAGTAACCAGGATCTGTCATATAAAAGAGCGCAGTATGTAGCTAGTTATCTTCAAGAGCTGTTAGGTCTAAAGACTGGCCAGGTGTCAGTTGATGGAATGGGTTACTCGGATCCTGTATCAAGTAATAAAACACGTGAAGGTAGAAAATCAAACAGGCGTATAGAAATTGTTCTCACGCACAGAAAGAAAACATCAAATACAAGGTTATGTGTTTAATGGATATGGTAGGTAGCAATGAAGGTTAATCTGGGGAGAATTAAAAACTCAGTCTATGGTGATAAGCTCGGCTTGATCATGGTTGTGGCTACATTGTTAGTGATCATATTTCTTATTGGTATGATTTTACAATATCAAAAAGCATCACGAGAAGAACATAATCGTATTCAGGGGCTTAGTTTAATAAGAGCCCTGGCAAAAATGCCTTATGAACAGCTTGTTTCTGAAAATAATATGTATTCAGCATTTCAAATTGTAAGAATTGGGCAGGATAATCCAGACTTTGCATATGTTGTTCTTGTAGATAAAGCGGGTATTGTTTTAAATGAAGCTGTTGCTCAAGGAGTAATAATTCCAGCCGTAAATATAAATGATGATCCATCCGACTGGCTTGGTGAAAGAATCCTGCCTGATGTGAATGGTAAGGGCGTTATACAGGAGTATCACGCACCAGTGCTAGTTAATGGTGAACTTATGGGTCACGTGAGAATTGGGTACAAAATACCTGGTTATGGTATCAGTGACACCCAGCTTGTTTTATTTGCGAGCATGGCATTACCTGTATTCCTTTTGACTACTATCTTCTATTTTCTTGTTAGAAGAGAGATTAAGCCGGTTCGTGAAGTTAATAATATCCTTGGCCAGATGATCAGGGAAAATAAACTACAAAAGATAGAAATAACAGCTTCAGGTGAGCTGGCAGACTTTATGGACAGTTTTAACAGGTACATAGAGTTTACACGAAACCAGGTGACTGTGCTTGAAGGGCATAAAACAGATTTGCAGGCATCTTCAAAACTGCTTTCCTATAAACGTAAGCGTGTCGAGCTGGTTCTTGATTCTCTCCCGGAAGGTATAGTTGTTATTAATGAGTCTGGGGAGGTGGTTTTTTGTAATGATAAATTCGGGTCCTTATTAAGTATCGATACGCAAGGTGTTATTGGAAATGGCTTTCGTGATATCTGTGACCACGAAGAAATTATTGAGTTTATTTCAGTGTTGCAGAATAAAAATGTGGCTGGATACTCTGATAATACGATGGAGTGCAGGTTAGGCGACAATAATGAAATAGTTATCATGATTTCTGCTTATCCGGTGTTTTCACAAAAAGAGGAGAATGTTACCCAGGGTATGCTAGTTGTGTTTCGTGATGTTACCCATGAAAGGCACATTAGTAATAGTAGCGATGAATTTATTACACAAATTGCTCACGAGCTTAAAACCCCTGTTAATGTCTTATCAATGTATAGCGAGGCATTAATGGATGAAGATAATGCTAACGATGAATTTAGAATCGAAGCATATAACGTAATCTACGATGAAGTCGACAGGCTTTCATTGCTAATTAATAACTTACTTAGTCTTAAGAAGATAAATGATGGAACTATCTCCTTGCAGAGAAAAAGCGTAAAGGTTTATGGTTTTCTTGAAGATGCTGTTAATTCAGTATCCCGTAGTGGTAAAAATAAAAACATTAAATTTATCCTCAATGTAGATAAAGATATAAGTTCAATAAAGGTTGATAAAGAATTGTTGAGACTTGCAGTAAATAATCTACTTACCAATGCAATTAAATACAATAAAGAATCTGGCGAGGTCACTCTTTCATGTCACGAGTCCGACAATAGCCTTGTTATAAGCGTCAAGGATACGGGTATCGGAATAGATGATGATGATATTGATCACGTGTTCGATAAGTTCTATCGTTCAAGTAATGATGAAGTAAGAGAAAGAACCGGTCATGGGCTTGGTTTGTCTTTAGCTAAAGAAATTGTTGATCTTCATCGTGGGCGATTGTTAGTTACTAGTGAGATTGGTGTGGGTAGTGAATTCACAATAGTTTTTGATAAAGAATTCAGCACAATGCAAAAGGCGATTTAATAAATGAAGAGATTGCTAATAGCAGATGATGAGCCGCATATTATACGAGTAATGAAGCTTGCGCTCGAAAAAAATGGTTATGAAGTCAAAACAGCGCCTAATGGCCAGGTTGCTTTCGAGCTGGTCATGGCTAATCAGCCCGACGTTTTAATTACCGATATACAAATGCCTAAAATGACTGGTGAAGAATTGTGTAAAAAGATTAACAGTGAAATATGTGACCGAAAATTTATGATATTTGTACTAAGTTCCCGTGCTGAAATCGAGCATAGGGACTGGGTTAAAGATATGGAGAACATAGCTTTTATCGAGAAACCGGCCAGCATGATCAGGCTTGTCTCAAGAATTAACGACTATTTCGATAGAGTGGGCATTAATTAAGGTGATTAATTTGGCTGCAGATAAATACCTGGTTGATGGATTTTATCAGTTTTCTGGTCTTGTATCAGGCATCTTTGGTGATGCCTGTGATTTTGCAATCCAGTCAGATTCTGGAGACATAATTAGTACAAATCCAGACCTTGAAATGATTTTAAGTAGCAGTAACAACCTGGAATCAGACTTTAATGTAGTAAACATAACAAGTACTAATTTAAATAATCGGCGTGTTTACTCGGCCAGTATCGAAAACGTTCTTGGAAATCGACTTGTCCTAAGTGTTTCTGTGGTTGAAGACAGGTTATCTTCTTTTCAGGCTTATAACTCAGAACAGTTTTCAAGTTTTGTTCTGAGCCTGGTTGCCCTGTTTAATGACAATTATTGCATGTCTAAAGAACTTGATTCAATGGCTAAAGAGCTTTCAGATCGTTACGAGGAGCTTAATCTGGTATATGAATCAGAAACAATTGTCAAAAATAAAAGCCATATACTGTTGTCAATGCAGGAGATAATGGAGGGCTGTGTTAGTCATGTTGATGTTGATGCAGCAATAATATTTATTCCCGGTAAGAAAATACATATAAAGCATATTCAGCCAGGGCCTATCAATAAAGTCACTGACAATTATGCTCATCTTGTCGAAACTACATATTCAATTGTTAGACAGACGAGTGATGTATTGATCGTAAATAACTCAAATGAATCTATGTCTTACATGAATGGTGTGCCCGCTAAAATAATGGCAACACCAATTTCAAGTACTGATAAAGATATAGATGGAGTATTAGTCGTTATTAGAAATGATGCTGCAGAAGACTTCTCTAATAGTGATAGAAACATCATTGCGGCGATGTCTAAAAAGATTTCGCAGGTTATACATCAAAATTATGATTATTTAACAGGAATGTTAAATCGTAGTTCATTTGAATCAAGACTGGCCGATGTAATTAAGCATGATTGCTTCATGAATACCGAACATATTCTAATGAATATTGATCTTGATAATTTCCAGTTAATCAATGATGAGTATGGACACGATGTGGGTGATGACTTGATAAGGGCAGTTTCTGAGTCAATTAAATTACACGTCAGGGATACGGATGTGATTTCACGCTTATTTGGTGATGAATTTGGCGTGTTGTTATGTAGGTGTCCTCGTGATACTGGTCTTAGAATAGCCACTAAAATTAACAAATCAATACGTAATATTAAGCTGGATGTAGATGGAGGGCTGATCGAGATAAGCGCGACTATTGGTATGGTGGTTGTTAATGACCAGACAGCCAGGCTGGAGAACGCCATTACTGATGCTGAAGTAGCTAAGGTAGCAGCGAAAGAGCAGGGCAAAAATCGCGTAATGTTATTTGATAAAGGCGATAGTGAGCTGGAGTTAAGGAAAACTAAAATGAAATGGGTTGGTAGATTAAGGGATGCTCTGCGTAATGACAAGTTCGTGTTATTCGCGCAGCCTATTATTTCATTAACTGACCATGATAATGAAGATCATGTTGAAATATTGTTAAGGCTCCAGGGAGATGATGGGGGATTCTGTTCGCCGCTAGAATTTATACCCGCTGCGGAAAGCTATCATTTAATGCCTGATATTGATCGGTGGGTGGTCAAGAATGCATTTGAGTTAATATCAAAATATGAATCAGAAATAACTGGTCACAGGCTAATGCTATCAATTAACCTCTCTGGCCAGTCATTCTGCAGTCACAAATTTACAGATTATATTATTCAGCAATTAGAATCATCTACTATATCGCCAGATCGAGTCTGTTTCGAAGTAACTGAGTCTTCTGCTATTGCAAATCTTGGTGAGGCAATTAAGTTTATAGA
>JAOUQA010000144.1 GCA_029879605.1 Gammaproteobacteria bacterium | reverse complement strand
AGCGATAGAAGGCCACCCAGTTTTAGATTGTGAAAGCAGTGGATACGATGTTATTGTTTTTCCAGTTATCGACTGGCATTTCAGGGTTCAAAGGCCGCAACATATTGCCAAGGGTCTGGCTGATAATGGACACAGGGTGTTTTATTTTAGTACGACCTTTGCTAGTGGTGAGCCTGGTGGAACTATTCTTGAGCAAATCGAATCCAGGGTATTTATCTGCCAGTTGAATATTCCAGCACCACATCCCGTTATTTATGAGAGGATGCCGAGTCAGCAGCAGGAAAAATGGATCAACGAAGCGCTGAGTATTTTCTTGAAAAGTGTCGCAGCACAGCAGATTGTGACGATTGTTGATCATCCCTTCTGGCGGCCAGCTGCCCTGGCTATTCCGGGGGCAATGGTGGTTTACGACTGCATGGATGACCATGGTGGTTTCTCAAACAATGCAGATGAGATTCTTCAGTCTGAAGAACAGTTGTTGTGGCAGGCAGACCTGGTGGTGACAACATCAGCGCCACTTTCAGAAAAAATAAACAGGAAAAGAGAGAATATTCTGATCCGTAATGCAGCTGATTCAGAGTGGTTTTCTCATCCGCCCGAGGTGCTCGCGTATAGCTCAGGTAGGCCAGTAGTGGGCTATTTTGGCGCAATATCAGAGTGGTTTGATATGGATCTGGTCATCAAGGCGGCGCAGACATATCCCGATTATGATTTTGTTCTTGTGGGTAGCACATTTATGTGTGACACGAGGAAGGCAGAAAAAATAAAGAATATACATTTTATTGGTGAAGTGCCTTATGCAGATATTAAAAGCTATTTATATGCTTTTGACGTATGTTTAATCCCATTCCTGCTTATTGAACTTATCCAGTGTACTAATCCAGTAAAGCTCTATGAATACCTGGCGTCAGGCAAACCAGTCGTGGCCACAGATATGCCAGAGCTACGCCTGGTAAAAGAGCATGCCTATGTATCGAAGGATGCAGAGTCCTTTATTGAAAACATACAAGTTGCGATGACTGCAAAAGATGAGCCAGCTGGTATCGAATCCAGGAAGGCCTTCGCATTAGAGAACCAGTGGCTAAATAGAGTCGATAAACTGGAAGAGGCTATCTCAGATCACTGGCCTGTTGTTAGTGTAGTTGTTCTAACGTACAACAATCTTGAATATACACGTGCCTGCCTGCATAGTCTTGAGCAGTATACGCATTACCCAAATTTGGAATTGATTATTGTTGACAACGCATCGTCTGACGGTTCCAGGGAATATCTCGCAGACTACGCAAAACATCATGAAAACACCAAGGTGATCCTCAATGAGGATAACCTTGGCTTTTCTGCTGGCAACAATGTCGGTATCAAAGAGGCGACAGGCAAGTATGTCGTTGTTCTTAATAACGATACCTATGTAACAAGTGGCTGGCTATGGGGGTTGATTCGTTATTTCAGGAAAGACAACCTATTGGGTCTTGTTGGGCCAGTTACCAATAACATTGGCAATGAAGCGAAAATAGATATTCAATACAGTAATATGGAAGAAATGCTTGATGCTTCCAGGAAATACATCCAGGATCGAAGTAGGGAGCTCCTGTATATAAACACAGCGGCGTTCTTCTGTGTAGCTATTAGAAAGGATGTTATTGATGAAGTAGGTCTGCTTGATGAAGACTTTGGGCGAGGATTTTTTGAAGATGATGATTATTGCATGCGTGTCAGAAAGGCGGGCTACAAAGTTGCGGTCGCAGATGATGTTTTCGTACATCATCATCTCTCGGCCTCTTTTAATAAATTAAAAGACAATGAAAAGCAGATCCTGTTTGAAAAGAATAAGGCGATATATGAAGCCAAGTGGGGAATTTGGGAGCCGCACAGATATAGACAAAAGTAGTTCATATATAGTTATGAGGTAATAATTTTCTCTGCCTATTTTAAATAAGTTTATATTAGATTAAGTGGAATAGAAAGAATGTATATTCTTGTATATGAGTAATAGTTGGCTGTGATTATGTTTGAACAAACAGATAAATAAGCGAGTTTCTATAGATGTCTAAGATAAAAACCACTGATGTTTAATAAAAATCTCGTTGTTAAATTGGATAAAAAGAAAACGATTACGATATTAAAAGCAATACATGATTAGGCTATAAAGGAAAGATAATGTTTTATGCGTACCAAATTTTATTGTTGATAATATTAATTATATTAGTAACTTCAAAAATAAAGTATGAAGCATGGAAAGTAGCTTTTTTATTAGCGGCTAATTTGTTTCTGATATTAGAGTTGGCCGCAGTTTACTTGGTTGGTAAATTTATTGATTATCAGTTTTATAGTCACATGAATATAAACGCGATAGAAGGCCATGGGTTTCAATTTGTTACTGAGTTTATTGTGTTTTCGTTACTATATATAGTGCTGAGTGCTGTGGTCTATAGAGTATCAAAAATATTTAGATATTCGAACATTATAAAAAATAAATTATTTGTTACGATAGTTTTAGTGTTCTCTGTTTTGCTAAATACACCGGGTGGTTTGCTTAATGAATTGTATGGTTTGTATGAGATAACGAACGTGGAGGATAAGAACTTTAGTCAGGCGTTAACTGATCTTGGTATTATGCCGGAAAAATATGTGACGCCAAATGAGGTGACTGCTAAAAAAGGTAAAAACATAATAGTGATATCGATTGAGTCACTAGAACGGGGGTTCTTAGAGTCAGAATTCGATAATGTTGCCCCAAATCTGAGTGAGTTATCAAAAAACTGGACGTATTATGATCAGATGTTTTCAGCTCCTGGGGGAGGGTGGACTGCTGCGTCTTTATATAACCACCAGGTGGGTGTCCCAGCATTTTTTTCGGGGCAGGGTAATGACTATTTTCAAGGTGTGTCTGATGTAAAGTTGACAGGTCTTGGTCATATTTTGAACGAAGCTGGATATAACAGCGCGTATATTGTTGGTAATGCTGAATTTGCAGGCATGGCAGATATTTTATCAGCGTATAAGATACCTGTGGTCTCTGATGATAACACTATAGGCGATTATCCTATATCACATTGGGGGTTCAATGATTACGATCTGTTTCAGGAAGCCAAGTTACAAGTTAAAAAATACAATAATAACAATGGTAAGCCATTTGCAATATTTATATCAACGATAAACTCTCACTTCCCTGGCGGGATTTATGATAAGCGAATGGAAAAATTCGTACCAAAAAGAAAAGATGGAATTGAGTTTGCTGTTGGAGCGGTTGATTATTTGTTAAATGATTTTATTAATTTTCTTAAAGATCAAAATTTATATGGCAATACGGCTATCTACATTTTTCCTGATCATCTTTTAATGGGGTCTGGCAGCTCTGTTCACGAAAAACTAAAAAAATCAGATAGGATGCTTTATTTATTGACGAATATTGATGAAGGATATCTTCCTAAAAAAACGACTGACAAGCTTTATCAGATAGACTTACCGAGAATGATTGTTAGTGGGTCTGGCATAACCACAAACGCTACTTTTTTGAGCGACTATGTAAACCAAGAAAATAAGGCGGACTATATAAAAAAGAATAAGACAAAACTTTCCGCGCTTAATAAAGCATCGGTAACTAGAGCTAATTATAAAAATGGTATAGATGTTAAAATCTCTGGCAATGAACTAATGGTTAATTCGGATTCGGAAAGTAGGGCGTTTATATTAAATAAAAAGGAGGATGCAGAAATATTTGATATTGTATTTAATGAAGAAATGGTAATGATAGGCTTCGTCAAAAATAGTCTAAATGATGTCTTTTCTCCTCATGCTCATGATGAAAAATTCAAGCGTATGCACTTAATTATTTATGTTAAAAATGGGGAAATTGATAGTACGTATCTAGGAAATAAGCAGAAGATAGGTGTATACAAAAAAGGCGGTGTTGTTGAATATACCAAAAATGATATTCATTTAGTTACGGGATCAAGTAATGCGAGCTTTGGACCTGTGAAAAAGGAAGAGATTGTCAAACAGGTGTTTCATAATGACGAATCTGTTGTCTCAATAACAAGCTCTGAATACAAAACGTCAAGATCATCAATTCGAAGTGTAATAAAAACAAATGACAATGAATATAGATTGTCACGTGGGCTGAATTTGTTATCAATTGGTTCTGATGATAAATATCAAGTAGAGTATTTTGATACTTGGCGTAGCAAAGAAGATGCAGATAAATTTTTAATTCGAATTGATAGTTTAATCAAGGATAGAAAATTCTGGGCTGTTGCTTCTAATGATGCTATCAAAAACACATACCCTGGTTACCGAGAGAGGTTAGAAGAATTGAATTTCAAACTTCTTCAAAAGCTAAATGGAGCAGTAGCATATATTGCGTATTCGGATAGTGCAAATAGAATACATGAATACTCATCTAAGACCTCTATAAGTTATCTTGTTTCTAGTTTTAGAGAGCCTCTTTCAGACAAGATGATTGAGTCAATCCGTTTGTCTGAGAGTAAAAATAATGCTGTTATAAATAATTATGGAAAAGATGTTAATAGGTTTATTGCTCATGCCGGAGGGGAGATAGATGGGCGTAAATATACTGATTCGCTAGATGCATTAAATTTTAATTATAAAAAAGGTTTTCGATTGTTTGAATTGGATATTATTAAAACTTCTGATGATGTATATGTAGCGGCACACGACTGGGGGCATTGGGCAAAGATAACTGGATATAAAGGAGATTTGCCTCCTGACCATAAAACTTTTATGAGTGAGAAAATATATAAAAAATTCTCACCTTTGGATATGAATACTATAAATAAATGGTTTGGTGAGCACCCTGATGCGATATTGGTAACTGATAAGATAAATGATCCAGTTGATTTTTCTAATAAATTTATCGATAAAAAAAGGCTTATGATGGAGTTGTTCACTTGGGATGCGGTGAAGAATGCTATCAATTCTGGAATCAGATCAGCAATGCCTACTTGGTCTATTGTAAATATGATAAATGGTAATAAAGTCGATTATCTAAAAGAATTGGGGGTAACTGAAATCGCTTCTAGCCGTCAAATTATACATTCAAATAAAGAATTGCTAGAAAAAATCGTAGATTCCGGAGTAAAGATTTATGCATTCGAAATAAAAAATGATAAGGATGAATTATATGTTGCATGCAACGAATCAGATTACTTTTATGGAATGTATGCAGATAACTGGAACTTTAATGATGATTTGAGTTGTGAAAGATAATTTCTTTAGTTATTCAATTATTTTATCGTGAAGTTCAGGTATAAATCTGTGATTTTAAATATGCTAATTGACTGTAACTTATCTATCTTTTACTCAGAAGATAAAACTAATGCCTGTGTTTGGTGGGTGTAAAGTAAGATTCTAAGATTAATGTAGTGAATTTAAGCTTTTTAGGATTCGAATTCTGATGAAATATAAAGGGAGAAGAGTTTGCTGTTATATTTATATTATCTGTAAAAATGAAATATTATATTAATAAAATCGGTGTCACTAACAAACAATAGTAGTTAATTATGCGAACAGTTATTTGTCATTACCATATTTATAAAAACTCAGGAAGTAGTTTTGATGCATTGCTAACAGAAAATTATGGGGATCGTCATATTTGTTTTGATGGGCCGTTTCCTTTTTTTGTTATTGATCAGGAACAGCTGGCTCGCATAATTGAGCGTAAAGGTAATGTTATTGCATTCTCATCCCATCAAATCCAGTTGCCTCCACCAGCGTCCATTGATTTTTATGTGTTGCCCGTGGTTTTTGTGCGTCATCCATTGTTAAGAATACTGTCAATTTATAAATTCAAGCGTAATGAAAATGA
>JAOUQA010000007.1 GCA_029879605.1 Gammaproteobacteria bacterium | reverse complement strand
ACCAAAGGGTAAACGTGGATCGCTTTTAACCATACCATTAACAAATAGACAGCCTGCCTGGATATTTTCAACAAACCATTCTGCCAGCTCACTATTTTTAGTCCACACACTTGCACCCAGTCCAAAGCGTGAATCATTTGCAACCTGTAATGCCTGCTGCTCATCTCTGACACGAACAACAACTGCAACCGGGCCAAATGTTTCCTGCTCATACACAGGCATACCCGGTTTAACATGATCCAGCAATGTTGGTTTATAATACCAGCCGGAACGAGACACACGCTCACCTCCTGTTAGCTTCACAACACCCATGTCAACACTGCCTATCACCTGCCGATGTAATTCCAGGCATAAATCATCACGAGCCATTGGAGCCAGGGTAGTAGACTCATCCAGCGGATCACCCGGCTGAAGTTTATTGATTGCAACCAGCAATTTATCTACAAACTGATCCGCTATACTTTCAACCACCACAAAACGTTTGGCAGCGATACAACTCTGCCCCGCATTAAGAAAACGCGATGTCATACCTGCACTCACTGCTGTATCCAGATCCGCATCTGCCAGCACGACAAATGCATCGGAGCCACCCAGCTCGAGTAAGGATTTCTTTAGATACTTCCCTGCACTGGCTGCAACAGCACGTCCAGCCTGTTCAGACCCTGTAAGGCTAACACCATGCACACGATCATCGGCAATTACAGCCTCAACCTGATCAGCAGAAATCAATAAAGTTGAAAACAGGTTCTCTGGAAAACCACTATCAAGAAATAACTGCTGCAGCGCAAGTCCACAACCAGGCACATTAGAAGCATGCTTTAGCAAAATACTATTACCTGCCATGATTGCAGGCACTGCACAGCGAATAACCTGCCAGAAAGGAAAATTCCATGGCATAACAGCTAAAATCGTACCTAAAGGCTGATAAACTATTCGGCTATTACTGGCATCTGTCTCAATGATCTCATCTTGTAAGCAATTTGCCCCATGCTCTGCATAGTATTCACAGGCCCATGCACATTTTTCAATTTCTGCTTTTGCTTCAGTTAATAACTTACCCATTTCACTGGTAATCAATGAAGCCAGTAAAAGATGATTATCCCTGAGATGACTGGCCAGTTGATACAGACAATCTGCTCGACTGGTAAAACTCGTAGATTTCCATTCCTGTTGAGCATTCACACTCAGAGCCAGGATCGACTGAACTTCTTCATTCGTATGAAGCCTGTAGGACTTGATGCGCTGACCATTTGCCGGGTTAATGGAATAGATATTCATATAGAGAACCTGAGCAATTTTAAATTCAATAATAACTAACCTGCATACAGCTATTAAATGTATTTTGGGTATTTTTATAAATATTTTGGCGACATGATGAGAATTATTATAAAGTAGATATATGCAGTCACAAGATAATGATTTATGAAAAAGTTCTTTTCAATACCCATCATCATAATTCTTTCCAGTATCTATTTACAACCGGCTGATGATACGCTGACTAAAATCAGGCAATCTAGTGAACTCATTATTGTCACACGCAATGCTCCAACAACCTATTATAACTGGCATGATAAAATAACCGGGCCTGAATATGATATGACCCTGGCATTTGCTGATTACCTGGGAGTAGAAGCAAAATACCTGATTAAAGATTCCATTAGTGAAGTCATCGCAGCTATAGAAAACGGCGAAGCCCATATTGCCGCTGCAGGCTTAACCAGAACCAGCAATCGAGGTGCCATATTTCTATTTGGACCTGCTTATCAGGAGGTCAAACAACAAATCGTCTGCCATCGAAACGGCAAATCCCCCGAAAGCATAGAGAATATCAGCAATGTAAACCTGGTTATAACCGCAAATACCAGTTACGAAGAACAACTGATCATATTAAAAAATGAATACCCGGAATTATCATGGCATACAGACCAGGAAACTGATACTGAAAACCTGCTTGAAAAAGTATGGACAAAAGAAATCGATTGCACTATTGCTGACTCTAACATTGTTGCAATCAACCAGCGATATTACCCCGAACTACAGGTCAGTTTTGACCTTACAGAGCCTGAGCAACTAGCCTGGATGCTTCCGGTTAATACTCATAGCCTGAGATCAGAACTGGTAGACTGGTTTGATGATTATGAAGATAGCGGTGAGCTTCAATCCCTGAAAGAACGTTATTATGGATATGTCGAGCAATTTGATTATGTTGATACCATCAAGTTTGTAAAACGAATTGAAACTAAATTACCAAAATATCAACAGCATTTTGAAAAAGCTGCCAGTAAATACAAACTTGACTGGACATTGTTAGCGGCACAGGCATACCAGGAATCACACTGGCAAGCCAGGGCAAAAAGTCCGACTGGCGTACGAGGAATTATGATGCTGACCCTGGAAACTGCCAGAGAAATTGGTATCAAAAAACGCCTTGATCCGGCCCAGAGCATTATGGGTGGCGCCAGTTATCTTAATAACCTGTATCAACGAGTTCCACAGGATGTCAGGGAAGAAGACCGGATATGGTTTGCCCTGGCCGCTTATAATGTTGGCATGGGACATATTCATGATGCACGAGAATTAGCACAAAAACTGAATAAAGACCCTGATAGCTGGAGCAGCCTGGCAGAGGTTTTACCCTTACTGAGCAGAAAACAGTATTACAAGAATTTAAGACATGGTTATGCCAGGGGTAATGAACCTGTTACATATGTCAGGCATATTCGTGACTATCAGAATATTCTACTTCAGAAACTGAATAATTAAATTCAACCACGTAACTAAACAAGCTTAACAGGGCTGATATTATTTTTCTTTTCAATCATCACCGCCTGCTCACAAATACCTGCCAGCACCCAGTAATAATAATACTTAATTGCTTTTGATACCTGGGAAGAAAAACTCAGTACTTCGAGCGCATCAGGGTCAGCATATTTATCAGGAAAATGGCTGCACCAGCCTTCCACAAAATCAATAAGATTATCATAATTATCTTTGACGCAAGGTATATCAGCACATAACTTTAATAAACTATCCGCATCATCCAGGCAAAACTGACTATAACTCTTAATATCATTGCCTACTTTTGTGAGTATAGATTTTTCATTACCTATTAATGCTTCTACCACCCTGCAATTATGCTGCAATCCAAACAATAGATCACTCAATCGTTCTATCCGATTTAAAACAGCCAGCTCCTTACCAATTAACTGCCTCTGCTCGACACTCATTAACTTAATATCTAACTGAAGACGAAAATAAAACAGTTGATCAATTAATTTTAATTTTTCAGATGATTTTAAAATTGACTCATGTGTTAATTTTATATCCTGCTGAACTTGTGATATTTCTGCAGATATAAGATAAAAATCAGGCAAATCAAGTTTAATACCATTTTTCAAATAAACATGACCCATAGTCATAACAGAGTACCGATCCATTAATTCCTGGTATTCCTCATTAAGCCTTGTATAATCAGGCATTCTATTGCGCAACTGATCAATAATTTTTGTTACGTCTTCAACCTGCTCAAGGCCTGAATCAATTATTTTAAAACTTAAAATACGACCATAATAGTTACCATTAAAAAACTCAGTCATCGCTTTCTGGGCTGACTGCTTGCTCCTGTCTATTTCAAGTATTAATGAATTATCTTCAATATATTGCTCAGCCTTCTGAATTCCATATTCATAGTAATCATGCAATGTTAACTGTTGACACAATTTAGCAATATCATCAGTTAACAAATAAGCAGGATACTCATCATCAATGATTGCCGTATCATTTCTCTCAATCACATGAAGAATCCTGTCTTTATCAGCAGGATGCGAGTCCCATGCATTAGTCTGTTCTTTTTCCATATCCTTTCTAATATAATACTCAATATCTTTATCATAATTTTCAGCAATAGTTGAAATTGCCAAAGGAATGTTCTCAAGCAAACGGTTGTCATTCCATGCGTTAATGTTTATTTCCTTCACATCCTGCTCAGCATATGCAAGCTTACGCAACTGCATTGCAGTATTTTCAAATTCATCACTACCTGAAAAAATACTCTCATAAGCATCAGCATCATATTCCATATGTTGTGACATAAACCGTGTGGCTCGTAAATTAATCATATATAAACCGCTAAATAATTTACGAGTTAAACTGATACCTAATTGCCCACCCATGATCGCCAGGCTACCAACTATATGCCAGCTCGCAGTTTCACCCCATTCTTCTAGTCTTTGATCCCACGAGTCTTCTTCATAGGCGCGACTGGCAAACCAGCAATTAATTGTATTGACAAAGTAATAAGCCATCATTGCCACCGGCTGGGCAAAATGACCCAGTTCATGAGCCACAACGCCAGCAAACTGCCGTATATTCATACCCATAATTAAGGGCAACCCAACTGTTAACTTTAATTTTCCACGAACTAGCCCTGAGATACCACTTAATGAACTGGCAGAGGCATTGACTTCATTATTAAGTACAATCTTCTGCGGAACTGGAACACCTGTTTTTTCACACATTACCTCAACCAGATTAAA
The DNA here is from genome assembly GCA_029879605.1 of Gammaproteobacteria bacterium. Taxonomy (GTDB): domain Bacteria; phylum Pseudomonadota; class Gammaproteobacteria; order SZUA-229; family SZUA-229; genus JAPHQX01. The sequence goes on along the minus strand of JAOUQA010000007.1, from coordinate 13,355 downwards.
TAATGCCGGGAATTGCTGATACTGAAGAACATATTCTTCTGGCCGTCTGTGCCTGACAAAAATTGGCTTTACGATAAACAGAAATAAAACCAGGGCAATAAATACAGGTAAAATAATTACTGATAATTTAACAGTTGCATTTGATATACCTGATACCAGCTCAGGTATATGCTGAATATACGAATACACACCGATTACCAGAGATGCAACAATCCCGGCATAAATCATAGGTGCCAGAAGACTAATGGCTATAACAATTAACATACCGGTTTTATATTTTAAATTCACACCAGCCTTAGTGACAGGTGCAGCCAGCATTAACTTGAAATCTTCCTTTGTTTTTGCAACATTAATTACCGAACCGGATTCATTAACAAAACTATCTGCTTCATTAAGTACAACAACAATAAGACCCAGGGCATGGAGAGACGCCTTAAATTTTTGAGCCATTTCACGGTTTACACCCTTTTTGACAACCACTTCAGGTTTAAGCAATTTTGCCGCAGTTGACTCATTCAGTGAAAATCGATGACAGATATTTTTTACGACATTAGCACTGTCGAAATCTTTGACAAGCTTGCCTGTAGTCTTTACATAATATAAATCACCCGCCTTATCATCAGCAATCATTTATCAATACTCGAACAAGGAAGAAATACAGTTTTATATATAGTTATAGAACCAGTATATTCCAGTATTTGATAACCTATATTGTGATATAAAACTATAAATTGATTTATATGAACTAACAGAACAGAGATATTCCCAGCCTGTACCGGTACCAGGCAGAAAACAACCATTTATTGAATAAACTTTGACCGACCTTATTTAATCAGTATTAAAACATCAAGACATATGGAAATTACAAATCACCTGGACGAATTACACTGCAATATCTCACTTCCTATAATGAGGCGACCTTAACCTGATCACGACCATTGTGCTTTGCTTCATATAATGCATTATCAGCCCGGTTAAAGAAGCTTTCACTCGTATCATCCTTTGCCAGGCAGGTAATACCAATACTAACAGTCACCGAAATATCATTATCCTGATAAGAAATTGTTTTTGCTTTAATCTTTTCTACCAGTCTTTGTGCTACATCAATAGCCGCTTCACAACTTGAGTCATTAAGTATCGCAACAAATTCTTCACCACCATATCTGAATAGTAAATCTGAATCTCTCACACATGATAATAATGTAGCCGCAATCGCTTTTAGAACTTCATCACCTGCACTATGCCCATAATTATCATTAATGCGTTTAAAATGATCAATATCAATTACCAGTAATGATAAGGGCTGAGACTTTCTATTTGATAAACTAATTTCTCTTTCAAGCGAACCGTAAAAGGTTGAACGATTTTTTACACCTGTTAATGCATCACAACTTGCAGACAAACTGGCTTTTTTAAACTGTATAGAATTTTTTAAGGGATATAAGAGACTAAATAAAAGATTCTCAAATAAATCCAGCTCTGATACTGAGAATTTCTTACCACGAAAAACACTTAAGGTACCTAATGACTGCTTCTCTACCTTAAGATTATATGAACACTTGTGACCTGTTTGTCGTTTCTTTTTTACAGCCACACCCAGGCCATCTGCCTGGTAACTAAAACCATCAAATGAGATATATGAATAAATGATTTCCATGAACTGTTTTACAACCCAGTTAATATCCAGTGACATTTGCAGGCGAATAGCCAGGTCAATCATTAGCTGTTTCTGCTCACTCTCATTCATCACAGCTGCTGCGCGACCTTGTGCCTGACCTGTAAAAACATCATTTACATCATGTAAAACCCTTGAAATTTCAGCAGTCGAAGTATTAGTTAACATTGTCACAGTCCCAGTTTTGATTAAGCATACTAAATGCTATATCTATGCCAATTATTATATTGACCTCACATCCATAATAATCAATGACTTATATAGCATTTTTTATGTGAAATAGCAATTTTTACGCATAATCGAAATAATCGAATTTTGACACTCGGCATAAACTAGACGCGAAATGGCAAAATATTGCCACTTAAACAAAAGAAAATTACCAATAAAAGTAAGGACTTAGTATATGAACGTATAAATTTTACTTAAAAAGCAACAGGCAGAACCAATGGAGATAGCGATAAAGACATCATTATTTTGAAGGCAGCAAACAGGCACCAAGAGAACCAACCTGGCAGGTCTCACCATTTAGCCAGATCGCATGATCTAACCGGGCCCCCGTTAACAGGGCATCTGTCAAATTCGCCCCCTTAAGCTCAGCATATGACAGATCAGCATTCGTAAGATTGGCATTCTGCAAATTAGCCTGCCTCATAATAACACCCACCATTCGTGCATCCACCAGGCTGGCCTGTTGCAACAGTGACTGAGACAAGTCCGCATATGAGAAATTACTACCATCAAGACGTGTTCGAGAAAGATCAACATTACTCATACGAGTATTTTCGAATCGTGAGCCACGTAAATCCAGACCACTCAGATTTTCACCCTGTTTATTACAATGGGTCCAGTTAACACCCTGCTGGGGTGCACTGGAACAATCAATCTTCTCGTATTGTTCTGCCGGACGAAAAATAATAATAGCAATTAAAACCAGTAATGAAACACCAACAATCAGTACTAGCTTAAGTAAACTGGCTCGGGGCCTGGCTCGATAACGCTGAATAACATCATCTCGCAACTGTCGGTGTAATTTTACTACCTGATCCTCATGATCACGCCGCTCCAGTTCTGTATCCTCGAACTCTCCAGCATGTGAACTACGTTCATCTTCACGTAGCCGGGCCAACATCAGTGCCTTTGCCCCTTCAGTGGTATGCGCATTTAAAACCACATCAGGTACCAGTGCCTTGTATTCACTAATCGGTGCCCAGTGTTCCTTATCCTGAGAAATTTCAGTATCAAGCTCCAGGCGACCAAGAATAAGATAACTGCTGATAAGCTGATTAGGAAAAGGCCCACGAATTATATCGCCCTGCTTTACGTACCATCGACCTTTATGCTGTTCAGTATGCCCCATAAATCACTCTATTGTATTTTTATTACTTTCTTATGGTAGCAGTCTCTCAACCCCCCCCATGTATTTCAACAATACATCAGGAATTCGAATACTGCCATCCTCTTGTTGATAATTTTCCAGAATAGCGACCAGTGTACGACCAATAGCCAGTCCGGAACCATTTAAAGTATGCAGCAACTCTGGCTTACCCGTTTCCGAATTACGCCAGCGAGCACTCATACGACGAGCCTGGAAATCAACAAAATTACTACAGGACGAAATTTCACGATAAGCCTGCTGTCCCGGCAACCAGACTTCAAGGTCATAGGTTTTAGCCGCAGAAAATCCCATATCACCAGCACACAGAGCCATTACACGATAAGGTAGCTCCAGTTTCTGTAATACGTTTTCAGCATGCCCGGTAAGTTCTTCCAGGGCCTGCCAGGAATCCTCAGGTTTAACCAGTTGTACCATTTCAACTTTTTCAAATTGATGCTGACGAATCATGCCACGTGTATCACGACCATACGAACCCGCTTCAGATCTGAAACAGGGTGTATGACAGGTATAACGAACTGGCATCTGTTTATCATCAATAATTTCATCACGGGCAAGGTTTGTCACCGGGACTTCAGCCGTTGGTATCAGGTAATAACCACTGTCACCTGTTAAGCCAAATAAATCTTCTTCAAATTTAGGCAACTGACCTGTGCCACGTAAACTGTCACTATTGACCATGTAAGGCACATACACTTCCTGATAACCATGTTCGCTGGTATGCAAATCAAGCATAAACTGGATCAGGGCACGATGCAGACGTGCCATATCGCCATTCATTACAACAAAACGCGAGCCGGTTAATTTGGCAGCCATTTCAAAATCCAGCCACTGCCTCGGCGTACCTAACTCAACATGATCTTTAGGCTCAAAATTTAGCTGTGTTGGCTCACCCCATTTACGAATCTCTACATTATCTTCTTCTGATAGACCAGCGGGAACTGATTCGTGCGGAAGATTCGGCATAGACATTAAAATATCGTTCAGCCTGTCCTGAATTTCATCCAGCTGTGATTTGGCAGCGTCTAATTTATCACCCAGGGTAGACACTTCATCAAGTAAAGGCTGAATGTCTTCACCCTGTGCTTTGGCTTTGCCAATATTTTTTGATTTACTATTGCGTTCACTCTGTAATTCCTGGGTTTGCATTTGCAGGGTTTTACGTTGTGACTCAAGCTCATTGAATGCATCAACATCCAGTTGATAACCACGGACAGCTAATTGCTTAGCAACACTATCTATATCTGTTCTTAGTAATTTTTGATCTAGCATTTTTTATTTTCTGTCGCCAGTTTACGAAGACGCAAAGTAAATACACAATTAAAAATTTTCTTTGCGCCTTTGCGCCTCTACGTCAAAGAAAATTAAACAAAACTTTTAGCCCACTGCGCGCCTACCCACGCAGCAGTGATACACATAACAACATTTAATAACACATTTAAAAATGCACGCTGCATCAGACCCTGCTGCATTAAATCCAGTGTATCCCAGGAAAAAGTTGAGAATGTTGTTAATGCTCCAAGCACCCCAACAACCAGGCCTAAACGTACTTCCTGAGAAACATTAAATTTTTCGATTAGCAAAATAGAAAATATTCCAATTGCTAAAGAGCCCATTACATTTACCAACAGGGTGCCATAAGGAAATGCCCGGCCAAACCAGGAATAAATCCCTGAAGAAATACCGTAACGCATCACCGCACCCAGGGCACCGCCCATTGCAACATATAACAGGCTCTTCAAGCGTATTCCTTAAGCTGCCACAATCGGAATAACTTTATCAGCCACGTCTTTATATTCTGCAATTTCATGGAAATTGAGATAACGATAAATATCTGATGCCATTGGTTCAATATTTTTAACTTTTTCCAGGTACTCAGCCACATCAGGAATGTGACCCACAATGGCTGCCACCGCGCTTAACTCTGCTGAGGCCAGGTAAACATTAGCACCATTACCCAGGCGATTAGGAAAATTTCGGGTCGAAGTTGACATCACTGTTGCATTATCTGCAACACGTGCCTGGTTACCCATACATAAAGAACAACCCGGCATTTCAGTTCGCGCACCGGCTTTACCAAATATGCTGTAATAACCTTCTTCAGTAAGCTGGCGCTCATCCATTTTAGTCGGTGGTGCAATCCACATACGTGTAGGAATATTACTTGCACCCTCAAGCACTTTACCGGCAGCACGGTAATGACCAATATTGGTCATACAGGATCCAATAAATACTTCATCGATATGAGTACCCGCCACTTCAGATAATAATTTCACATCATCCGGGTCATTGGGACATGCAAGAATCGGTTCCCTGATTTCATTCAGATCAATTTCAATAACTTCAGCGTATTCCGCATCAGCATCCGGTTCTAATAACTGGGGATCTTTCAGCCACGCTTCCATGGCATCGATACGACGTTGCAGCGTACGTTTATCTTCATAACCATTGGCGATCATCCATTTCAGTAAAGTAACATTGGATGTCAAATATTCAATGATCGGTTCTTTATCCAGGCGAACGACACAACCATTTGCCGACCTTTCAGCTGAGGCGTCAGATAATTCAAATGCCTGCTCGACTTTTAAGTCAGGTAGTCCTTCAATTTCAAGGACACGACCATTGAAGACATTTTTCTTACCCTGTTTTTCAACGGTTAATAATCCCTTCTTAATTGCTACATAGGGAATTGCGTTCACCAGGTCTCGCAAGGTAATACCCGGCTGCATTTCACCTTTGAAACGCACCAGTACCGATTCCGGCATATCCAGTGGCATCACACCCAGTGCCGCACCAAAAGCCACCAGGCCTGAACCCGCCGGGAAACTGATTCCCATTGGGAAACGGGTATGCGAGTCGCCACCGGTACCCACGGTATCAGGCAGAATCATCCGGTTTAACCAGGAATGAATAACACCATCTCCAGGACGTAGCGATACACCCGCACGGGTCTGAATGAAATCAGGCAGGTCATGCTGTAATTTAATATCAACTGGCTTGGGATAGGCCGCTGTATGACAGAAAGACTGCATGACCAGGTCCGCTGAAAAACCCAGGCAGGCCAGTTCTTTCAATTCATCGCGAGTCATGGCACCGGTAGTATCCTGTGAACCGACGGTTGTCATTTTTGGCTCACAGTATGTACCGGGGCGAACGCCTTCCACACCACAGGCTTTACCCACCATTTTCTGTGCCAGGGTATAACCCTTACCGGTATCCACCGGCTCTACCGGGCGCAGGAATACATCCGATGCACCCAGCTTGAGAAAATCTCGGGCACGATCAGTCAGACCACGGCCAATAATCAGCGGAATACGACCATTGGCACGTACTTCATCAGGCATCGTAGTGGGGCGTAAATCAAATCTGCACAGCTCATCACCGGCTTCACTTAAGATAACGCCATCCTTCGGACGAATACGAATCACGTCACCCATTTCCAGTACCGAAACATCACATTCAATCGGTAATGCACCAGAATCTTCCGCGGTATTAAAGAATATAGGTGCAATTTTGCCACCCAGTACAACACCACCTTCACGCTTATTGGGCACAAACGGAATATCGACGCCCATATGCCAGAGCACGGAATTAATCGCTGATTTACGTGAAGAACCGGTACCAACAACGTCACCCACATAGGCAATGGGATGACCTTTCTGTTTCAATGTGTCGATGGTCTCCAGCGGTGAATCCATTTTACTCACCAGCATAGATTTTGCGTGCAGCGGAATATCCGGGCGACTCCAGGCTTCCGTGGCAGGTGACAGATCATCGGTATTAGTTTCCCCAGGAACTTTGAAAACCGTCACGATAATCTCATCAGGCAGATCCGGTTTACTGGTAAACCATTCCGCATCTGCCCAGGACTGTAATATCTGCTGGGCATAGTCATTCGATGAGGCTTTTTCCGCCACATCATGGAAGGCATCATAAATCAACAGGGTATGGGACAGCGCTTTCACCGCAGTTGGTGCCGTCACTTCATCATCCAGACAGTCAATCAGGGGCTGGATATTATAGCCACCCAGCATGGTTCCGAGCAGCTCAGTCGCATATTCACGACTGATCAAATCACAGTGTATACCACCTTTTGCGACATCGGTTAAAAATGCAGCCTTAACATAAGCGGCCTGATCAACCCCCGGTGGTACGCGATGAACCAGCAAATGCATTAATTCATCTGTATCTGCCCCGGATGGTGACTTAATTAACTCGATCAGCTCAGCTACCTGCTGCGCATTTAATGGTAATGGAGGCAGATCGTCTGCTGCCCTTTCATCGACATGTTGGTGATAGGCTTCAAGCACTGTTGATTCCTTAATATTTCAAAAAGTTAAATTAAGGCCGGTATTATACATAATGATCTGTCTAAACCCACGTTCTATACTCGCCAGCAATAAAAAAGCCCGCTTAAGCGGGCTTTCAGGGTATAGATCTCCCGGGGGGGATGCCAGAAAATAATTAAAACATTTCTGTTGTTAATCATTTTCTGTCAATTTAGGAGATCAGGAACCCTTCTTTTTCATATAGTCCTCAACAGCTGCACTGATTGCATCCTCTGCCAGCACTGAACAATGTACTTTTACGGGGGGCAAAGCCAGTTCTTCAGCAATATCCATATTCTTTATCTGCCGGGCTTCATCCAGCGTTTTTCCTTTCATCCATTCAGTCACAAGAGAACTCGATGCAATCGCAGAACCACAGCCATAAGTTTTAAATACAGCATTTTCGATAATGCCATCATCACTTACCTGGATCTGCAAACGCATCACATCACCGCATGCAGGCGCACCAACCATGCCTGTACCTACATTTGGAGCATTTTTATCCATTGTTCCCACATTCCGTGGGTTTTCGTAATGTTCCATGACTTTTTCACTATAAGCCATCGGTTTTCTCCTGTTCTTACTTCAGCACTAATTTATGTTTCGGACATTTAATACTGCTTCAATTAATTAATACGCTGTCTATTCTGATTCAGCATCTCAGCCTGACGCCTGGCAAGAATAAACCGACCATTGATTCTGTCACGTTGAATAGCTAGCTCATGAATACCTGGACGATTCACAAACTGTGCAAGGGTAATACCTGATAAAAAGGTATATAAACGCTCACTAAGTTCAGACCATAAGTCATGTGTCAGACAACGCTCACCATTCTGACAGTCACCCTGGTTATTGCATCGTGTAACATCAACCTTTTCATCCACAGCACTGATAATTTCAGCGACATTAATCTGATCTGCTGGACGTGATAACCGGTAACCACCACCAGGTCCACGAACTCCCTCTACCAGCTTATGCTTGCGTAATTTGGCAAACAGTTGCTCTAAATATGACAGAGAAATACCCTGACACTGTGAAATATCGGCCAGGGTAACTGGACCGGCGTTATCGTGAATAGCCAGATCCATCATTGCAGTAACACCATAACGACCTTTAGTTGATAATCTCATAATTTAGTTCCTCTCCTGTATTTCCGACTATTTTAGTCGGAATAGCGTATAACCTAGTGAATTAGTCAGGAATTGTCAAGCAGAATACTACTTCAACAACACATCTTTTCGATCGAATACATCGTTTCAATCGTTATTATCATTATAGTCGGTATTTTTTAGAATACAGGTTGGCCAATGTGGAAATTATTAAAAAATAACCACAAAATTTTTTTTCCCATTATTTACATAGGGTTAGAAGCGAAAAAAATTGAAAAAAAATTAAAAAAAAGCTTTTTAAACGCCAGATCAGGCTAAAAAGACATTAAAAATATTATGATAAACGGTTTTGAAAGGTAAAAAGCTTAGCCAAGTTCAGCTATTTCACGGTGCATTTCATCTGCATCGTTCAAATTTAACTCAAGCAATCGACGAAGATGACTCAGACTCTCAATATCAATATTCTCCCACTGCATACCCCAGAGATAACTATCCTGACGGACAATACTCGCTTCCATTCGGATAGAAACATCCTCTCCCAGTACAAGTTCAACCTTATAAACTGCACCTGCATCTACAACTGAGTCATCAGGCGCATCAAGTAGCATACCCTTCAGGGAAATATCCAGAATCATGCTTTTTAATATCTGCCCTTCCCTGGTCAAAAGGACTTCGGCAATAAACGGGATACGTTTATAGTTTCTTTTTTCCTGACCGAATGACTCAGACATACTTCACCCTTTTCTGGTAGTGAGCTGAATAATCTAATAACTAGTATAGACGTGAAAATGCTGGCCACATGAAATCGGGCTAGATTAGTGCTGCATGCAGCAGATCCCTGGTATATTCGTGATCTGCCTGGTTGAATATCTGCTCAGTTTCACCCTCTTCCACTACGCGTCCGTCTTTCATTACTAGAACTCGGTGAGAAATAGCCCGAATAACCTTAAGGTCATGACTGATAAAGATATAACTTAAATTATGCTGAGACTGTAGTTTAACCAGTAATTCAAGCACCTGTTTCTGTACTGACACATCGAGGGCACTGGTCGGCTCATCCAGTATTATCAATTTTGGTTCAAGCACCACGACCCTGGCTATGGCAATACGCTGACGCTGACCACCTGAAAATTCATGGGGATAACGCCAGAGTGATGATTCATCAAGCCCCACTTCTTTCAGCACATTAAGGATTCGATCACGCCTTGCTGATTTACTGAGATGCGCATAGTGAAGCCTCAAACCCTCGTCGAGAATTTGTTCGACTGTCATTCGAGGTGACAATGAAGAATAGGGGTCCTGAAATACAACCTGGAATTCTTTACGCAATGGGCGAATCGAAGATTCTTTAAGCTGGTGCAGGTCTATTCCATCGAAACTAATCTCACCTGTGGATTTCTCCAGTCGCAGCAATGACATACCCAGGGTGGTTTTCCCCGAACCTGATTCACCAACAATTCCCAGGGTTTCACCGGGTAACAGCTTCAAGCTCACCTGATCGACAGCCTTTACTTCATCGACCTTGCGTTTGAAAAAACCTTTCGTCACTGGAAAATAAACTTTTATGTCATTCGCCTGCAATAAGGGAGCCTGCTCAATATTAAGCTGATTTGTTAGTCGTTCAGGCTCTGCTTCTAATAACTGGCGTGTATACGGATGAGATGGCTGCTGAAATAATGTCCGGGTATCAGTTTGTTCAACAATTTCTCCCTCTTTCATAACGCACACATATTCAGAGAAATGTTTTACCAGGTTCAGGTCATGGGTAATCATTAAGACAGACATATTGAATTCCTGTTGTATATCTACGAGTAATTCAAGTATCTGTTGCTGAATGGTAACATCAAGTGCAGTAGTCGGTTCATCCGCTATTAAAAGCTGGGGATGACATGCCAGCGCCATGGCAATCATGACACGTTGCCGCTGACCACCGGACATCATATGTGGAAAGCTGTTTATATGGCGTTGTGGTTCAGGTATACCAACACGGTCCAGTAACTCAACAGCTCGTTGCCGAGCCACCTGTTTTGACATTGACTGATGCAATACCAGGGGTTCAATTAGCTGATCACCGACAGTGTATAAAGGATTCAATGATGTCATTGGTTCCTGAAAAATCATTGCAATATCTTTTCCACGGACTGAGCGTATTTCATGATCTGCAAGAGTCAGTATATTTTTATCCTGGAAAATAATTTCTCCAGTCGGGTATGTTACCTGTGATTCATCATGTAAGCGCAGCAGTGATAAGGCAGTAACTGATTTACCAGAACCGGACTCACCTACGATAGCCATATTCTGACCCGCTTTAATATCAAAACTGATATTCCGTACAGCATCAACAACTGTTTCAGATGTTTTAAACTGGACACTGAGATTTTTAATTTGAATTAATGGATCAGACATTTACTCATCCTGGCGTCAATTACGAAAATCATAAATCTGCTCACGATCATTAGTTCTTCCTGGTGTCAATTACGGAAACCATAAAACTGCTCGCGATCATTAGTTCTTCCGTGTATCCAATGCTTCACGCAAAGCCTCACCAATAAATATTAATAACATCAATGTTCCCACCAGCACCATAAAGGTACAGATAGATAACCACCAGGCCGTAATATTTTCTTTACCCTGGGACAACAGCTCACCCAGGCTCGGAGTAGAGGGAGGCACACCCAGCCCCAGGTAATCCAGGCTTGTAAGCGCGAGTATTGCGCCGCTGATACGAAAAGGTAAAAATGTAATCACTGGGGTAAGACTATTTGGCAATAAATGGCGTAGCATGATTGATTGATTGGACAGGCCAAGTGCCCGTGCAGATTTAATATAATCCAGGTTACGTCCCTTGAGAAATTCTGCACGCACATAGTCGGATAATCCAATCCAGCCAAACAGGGATAATAAAACGATCAGCAGTCCGACACTTGGCTGAAATATTGAAGCAAAAATAATTAACAAATAAAGCTCAGGCATCGAGCCCCAGACTTCAATAAAACGTTGCATAAATAAATCTGTACGACCGCCAAAATAACCCTGCACTGCACCGGCTATAATCCCGACAATTACACCTATAAAGGTAAGAACAAAGCCAAAAATAACTGATAGCCGGAAACCATAAATCAAACGTGCCAACACATCACGCCCACGATCATCTGTGCCAAGAATATTTTGTGAAGAAGGTGGTGCTGGATTTGGCAACATGGAATCATAATTAATGGTAGAAAATGAATAGGGATTAACAGGCTCCAGCATCCAGTTATCACCCTGGTTTAACAGTTCCCTGACATACTCATCCTTGTAATCAGTTTCGGTATCAAAATCGCCGCCAAAAGTAGTTTCGGGATATGAAAAAAGCACAGGAAAATAAAACTCATCCTGGTAACTTAAAATCAGTGGTTTTTCATTACTAAGAATTTCAGCGCATAAACTAAGAACAAATAAAATAGAAAAAATCCATAAACTGTAATAACCACGTTTATTAGATCTGAAGCGATACCATGCCCTTGCGCCAGGCGACATATGTACTGACTGATTCAATTTAACGCCCAACTGATTCATACTGTATTCTTGGGTCGATGAGCACATAACTAATATCTGTCAGTAATTTTGCAAACAGCCCAAGAATAGTAAAGAAAAACAGACTACCCAGAACAACCGGGTAATCACGCTTTAGTATCGATTCATAAGATAACAGGCCAAGACCATCCAGTGAGAATATTGTTTCTATTAATAAACTACTGGTAAAAAATGCGGCAATAAAAGCGCCCGGGAAACCTGTCACAATTGGAATAATTGCATTTCGAAAAACATGTTTATACAGCACCGCATTATCAGACAACCCTTTAGCCCTGGCTGTAACAACATATTGCTTTCTGATTTCTTCAATAAAACTGTTTTTAGTTAACATAGTAATAATTGCAAAACTACCAACAATAGATGCAGTAATGGGTAGCACCATATGCCAGAGATAATCTAGTACCTGTTGATACCAGGGAAGATCATGCCAGTTATCTGAAACAATACCTTTTAACGGAAACACATCCAGAAAACTTCCGCCACCCAGAAGAACCAGCAATACCACGCCTAATACAAACCCGGGTATGGCATAACCAATCAGGATAATAGTACTGGTAATAACATCGAAATGACTACCATCCCGAATTGCTTTCTTTATACCCAGGGGAATACAGACCGAATAGATAATAATAAATGACCAGAATCCCAGGCTGATTGACACGGGCAGTTTGGAAACTATCAGCTCCATCACTGACTTGTTATGAAAATAACTATCGCCCAGGTCAAATTGAAAATAATTCCACATCATAATAAAAAAACGCTGGTATGCTGGCTTATCAAATCCATACAACGCATTTAATTTTTCGACATGTTCTTCGGTTAGCCCCCTGGCACCCCGGTACAAACCTTCTGTACCTGAACTTGCCTCACCTGCCTGGGCACTTCCTTCTAACTGACTAATCAGTTGTTCAACTGGTCCTCCTGGAACAAACTGTGTGACAATAAATGTAATCAACATCACACCTACCAGTGTAGGCAGCATAAGTAATAATCGTTTAACAATATAAGATGCCATTATTGTCTTACCCACCAGGATTTCTGCATCCAGTCAACAGGGTTATAGTACAACGGTAAATGTTCAGGCATTATAAATTTATCCCAGTAAGCTATGCGATGCGTGTTGATATACCAGTTAGGTATAAGATAATCATTATGGAGTAAAACCCGATCCAGTGCACGACTGGCAATGATTAATTGTTCTCTATTTTCAGCTGAAATCACTTTATCAACTAAAGCATCGACTACCGGATGTTTTATGCCCATTAAATTTCTTG
>JAOUQA010000143.1 GCA_029879605.1 Gammaproteobacteria bacterium | reverse complement strand
GCATGACCAGTCCTTTGTATGACATCAGGCGTGATGACAGGCTGGGTATGTAAAAAGCCTTATCACTAGCTTCAAGGGCAATCTCGCAGCGACGACGAGCTACGTAGAGTTTGCGTTCCAGGGTATCCTGATCCATCCCCTGGGCAGCATTAATAAATATCTGTTCAATTTGCGGCAGGCTGGCAAGGGATTCTTCGCCGCAGGCTTCGGGGTTGACCGGCACCACACGCCAGCCGGCAATATTCAATCCAAGCAGGCCAAGCTGGTTTTCCAGCTCATGACGGGCTTTATCGGCGAGTGCAGCATCTTTATTAAGAAACACCATGCCAGAGGCGTAGACATCATTCAGCTCGATACCATTTTCGCTGGCAACTTTACGCAGGAAGGCATCGGGTTTCTTAATTAACAGGCCACAGCCATCACCGCTCTTGCCATCGGCTGCGACAGCACCACGGTGGGTTAGACGAGCCAGTGCATGGATGGCGGTCTCAACCAGCCAGTGGCTGGGTTTGTCGTCCATCTGGGCGATGAGTCCAAAACCACAGGAATCTTTTTCAAAAGCTGAATTGTACAGTCCAGATGTTGGAATTCTGTTGCTCATAAGTCGTGCTACCGTCGATAAGCGTGTGTTTAGTTACCGGAATACAGTCCGGTAGGCAAAAGGGCTGAAATTTTACCCTTCTATGGGGTGATGAGCAAATACCTATCGTGGGAGATAAGGCAATAAATAAAAAATAGTAGAAACCATTATTTTTTCAGGGTCTGGTGAATTGAGGCAATGCTTTTGATCCACGGCTTGGTGTTTTGTAAATCCACGGGTAATTTGGTAATCGATGCACGTGCAGTATCCGGGTTGCTATACAGACGATGCACCATCACATACCAGGGTTGCCCATTGAGCTGGGTTTTGTACCAGGCGGTATCCGTATTCAGATTATGTTTACGAGCAAAATTTACCAGGGTTGCCGGGTCATGGGCACCCAGTACCTGTAAGGTCCAGTGGCCGGGGTTTTGCTGGAGCAGCCACTGGCTATTGTTTATACCCATGCTCGCCAGTTCAGCTAAATGCGGATTTGTTGTGGGTGATACGGGGCTGGCTGGTGCGGTTTTGGTAATTTTGGGCGCAGGAGCCTGGGTTTTTGCTGGTGGCGAAACTGGTTCTTTTGCGGGTGGATTATAGGTCAGAATAATGGGTGAGTCAGGTGACTGGGCCGGTGTTGTCTCGACGGTTTTGACGGTACTGACCTGGGAGGCCCGGGGGCTTCCAGGGTGTTCAGGTGCTGCTGGTGCTACGGGTTGTTCGGCTATTTCCGGTTGTATGGGTATTTCTGGGATAGCTGGTGTTTCTGGAACTGCCGGGGCTGTCGCTTGAACCATGCTGGTGGCTTCAGGCTGGCTATCAGTTGTAGCAGGACTGTCGACTGAAGACACCTCGTCATCCAGGCTGGGCTCAGGTAAGAAACCGGTATCATTAAAGCTATCATCGCCTGGCGGGGTATCGGCTATGTTTTCCGGTAGCGTAGTTTCAACAGGTACAGTGTCTGGAAGTTGATAATTTTCAACCGATTGAGATTCGATGAGTGTATCAGTTTTGAATACATCAAAAAAATAAACAACATATCCACTGACTATGATCAGAATTGTAATGACCGGTATGAGCGGCTTTGAAAAAGAGGGTACAAAAGCAGCTTTCTTTTTTAATTTATTTTCGACGTGTTTTACGGCATTGAGTAGAATATTTGCCGGTATACCTTTGCTCTTTTTCAGGATTTGTTGAGCGTTATCATTATCGAGTAAGGGTTGTCCTGAATAACCAGCGGTCAGTAGCCGATGCTGACAGAAGTTAAGAATCTGTTTTTCATCAAATATCGGCATGGTTTGAACATAGAGCTGATTTTTTGCCAGGGGAGTAACTTTTAGAATCGTTTTTTCCATGCCGGGATTGGCAAAGAGTACGATTTTTAATTCCGTTTCGTGATCCTGTTTGAGTTCTGCCTGGTAACGAATGATTTCCTGTAGCACAGTGTCACTGAGTGTATGTGCATCATCAATTAGTAAAACCGGTATGGTATCAAATGATTTCATACTGTTAAGTGTTTCATCCAGGTAGCCGGCGGCATTTTCATCCAGGTTCATGGACATTTTAGTATGTATGTGCGCCAGGGTGTCTGAAGCCTCAGCCTGTACAGGTAGTAACTTAATATTAGGAATTTCCTGCTGAGTTAAATAGCGAAACAGCGTTGTTTTTCCCGTGCCATATTCACCTTCCAGGATCAGCAGCAGGGAACTGAACTGCATATTGTGCTTGAGAGAATCAATGATTTTTGTCAGGGCAGGGTCAAAATAGACTTCATTGTCAGCAAGTATTGTGCTGGCAAAAGGTTGTTTATTGACTCCGAGGGCAGATAAGGCCTGAGTGCTTAAAATGGTTTTTGATTGCTGGTTTGTCGATGTTTTAGCCATAATCTGAAGTCCATTCACTTAGGGTATAAGGTTAACAAAAGATAACTGCCTTGGGTTAAATATTCTTTCATATTCTACAATGGCATAACGATCAGTCATGCCGGCTATATAGTCGGCTATACCTCTTGCGATACCCCTGGTTTTATCGAGTTGTGCCAGCTGGTCACAATGTGCTTTGGCCTCAGGAGGTAGAACGCCGGGATCATCTATAAATGTTTCGAATAGTGCCGTTAGAACTTTTTCAGCTTTATTAGTCATTCGTTGTACTCGATAGTGTCGATATAAATGTTTTCTCAGGAAGCGTTTTAATTCCAGGTTTTGCTGTTTGATGTCGTCGCTGAAAGAGATGATATAGTCATTCTGCATGCGTACTTCATCAGGGTGTTTAAGATTGAGGTCAGCCAGGCGTGATTTGCTGGTTTCAATCAGGTCAACCACCATGCGGTTAATCATGCGGCGGATAATTTCGTGAATTTTTTTTCGCTGGCTGATGTCCGGGTATTTCCGGGATACAATTTCGTACTGGTCACGGAACATTTTAATATCAAGAAGTTGCTCAATGGTAATTAAACCATAACGCAGACCATCATCGACATCATGATTGTTATAGGCAATTTCATCAGCAAGGTCACAGGCCTGTGCTTCCAGCGAAGTCTGATTGTTATTCAGGAACCTGAGTCCGAGTTCTCCGAGTTGACTGGCGTCTTTGTGGGAACAGTGCTTCAGGATGCCTTCACGAGATTCATAAGTTAAATTTAGGCCGGGAAATTCAGCGTATTTTTCTTCCAGTTCATCAACGACTCTTAGGGACTGAAGATTGTGTTCGAATCCACCATAATTTTTCATGCATCTGTTGAGTGCATCCTGGCCCGCATGTCCAAACGGAGCATGCCCCAGGTCATGGGCGAGTGAAACAGTTTCTGCAAGGTCTTCATGAAGGTTAAGCTCGCGTGCAATAGAGCGGGCAATTTGTGAAACTTCCAGTGAATGTGTCAGGCGAGTTCGGAATAGATCACCTTCATGATTTACAAATACCTGTGTCTTGTATTCGAGGCGGCGGAATGCAGCGGAGTGGATGATTCTGTCCCGGTCGCGCTGGTAATTGTTGCGATGTTCAGGTGACGGCTCAACATGTAATCGTCCACGTGATGTTTTATCACTGGATGCGTAGGGCGCCAGGTTAGCCGGGTCGTATCCACTTGTCATAATCATTAATAGCTGCTGTTAATGGCTTCTATAAGAGCTTCCTGCGTATAGTCGCTGGTCACGATAGCCTGGCCAACAGATTTAAATAATACGAGCTTCAAAATACCGTCCGATACTTTTTTATCAATGGACATAAGTTCTATAAATTTACTAGCAGAGAGTTTTTCAGGTGCACGAACAGGGAGTTGAGCACGTTCGATAATATCAATGATGCGATTGACATCATCCGAGCTGATATTGCCCAGGATTTCAGATAAACGTGCAGCCATAATCATACCGCTTGCAACTGCCTCACCATGTAACCAGTTACCATAGCCCATGCCGGTTTCAATGGCATGACCAAATGTGTGACCCAGGTTAAGCAGGGCTCTTTGCCCACTTTCTTTTTCGTCAGCAGCTACTATCTCGGCTTTATTTTTACAGGAGCGATCAATTGCATAGGCGAGTGCAACTGTATTTCTATTGAGTAATTTATCAATATTGGTTTCGAGCCATTCAAGGAACTCAATATCTCTAATCAGGCCATATTTGATAACTTCTGCAATACCAGAGCTAAGTTCTCTGTCTTCCAGGGTTTTCAGGGTTTCAGTATCGGCAATCACGGCTTTTGGCTGGTAAAAAGCACCAATCATATTTTTGCCCATGGGATGATTGATGCCTGTTTTACCACCGACGGATGAATCCACCTGGGCTAACAGGGTGGTGGGGATCTGGATAAAATGGACGCCCCGTTGGTAACTGGCAGCTGCAAAACCAGTTATATCGCCAATGACTCCACCGCCCAGTGCAATCAGCGTGGTGTTGCGATCAAATCGATTGCTTAGCAGGCAGTCATAGATACTATTTAAGGTATCCTGGTTTTTGTATTGTTCTCCATCAGGCAAGACAAGTGTTTTAATCCTGAGGTTTTTCAGTGAATTAACAACATAATCCAGGTATAGAGGGGCAACGGTTTCATTGGTGACAATCAGGGCGCTATTGCCGGTGATGTATTGTTGTAATAGTCCTTCCTTCTCCAGCAGATTTTTGCCAATCAGGATTGGGTAGCTGCGGTCATCAAGGTCAACATTTAGTGAAATCATTGTTTAGTGTTCTGGTATATATTCAGTTGGTCAAGGATAACGTTTATTACAGATCGAATCGACTTTTTACCGGTATTAATTATGATGTCTGCTGTTTCCTTGTATAAAGGCTCACGTGTAGTCATTATTTCCCTGAGCCTGGCAGCTGGATCATCAGTTTGTAGCAGGGGTCGGTTTTTATCAAGGCGTGTACGCTCGATCAGGTGATCCACGGATGAATGTAAATAGATGACGATTCCCCTGTTTTTCAGGTTATGTCTATTTTCGGGGAGTAAAACAGCACCCCCCCCTGTTGCCAGGACTATATTATTCATTTGTGTTAATTCGTCAATCACCAGTTGTTCACGTTTTCGAAAACCTTCTTCGCCTTCTTTTTCAAAAATTAGCGGTATATCTGCCCCTGTGCGTTCTTCAATGACATGGTCACTGTCAAAGAATTGATAGTTAAGTTTTTTAGCCAGTTGACGCCCCATGGTGGTTTTACCAGCACCCATGGGGCCTATGAGGAAAATATTATTAGTCATCTTGTAGCATATTTAAATGCCAGTCTGTAAATGCTAGTCTGTGAATGCGAGTGGGGGTGTTGAAGTAATAATTCCATCTGGCGCTGTTACTTTTAATGACAAAAATCCAGTGCTAGGGGTAATGTCAGGAGCCATATAAAACACAAATTGTGTGGCGCCAGTACCAGAGCCAGTTGTGCTGGGTATTGTATATGAAGACTGGCTTGTTATTGTGCCGTTCGGATTACCTGACTGAAGAAGTTCGACTGTAGTCCCTGCGGGTAAAACCTGTTCATTAGTTAATCCATAAACTGTAAATGTATTTCCGCCCGTTGATAATGATGTTGGTCCAGAAATAACTGCATTATTTTCTGCCATCAAAACTATCACATAGTCACGAACAGTGACTGCTGTGTTGGTGCTGCATAAAGATGAATGGCCACAGCCGCTGCCATTATAAAAACCATCAGCAGCATCACGAAGACCATTGTTATTATAGTCAATAAATATTTCACCTAAATCATATGTGCCTGACTCGTTTTCATCAATATATGCTTCTGGAATATCAGTAAAAATGTCACCATCATCGAA
>JAOUQA010000142.1 GCA_029879605.1 Gammaproteobacteria bacterium | reverse complement strand
TACCTAGCCGGTTAAGCAGGCCGGGCAAAACATCATGCTGAACAAAATCAATATAACGCGGAATATTGGCTAATAAATATGACAGCTGATGCTCAAGCATAGGTAATAACAACAGCACCATAGCAGTCAGAAAAATAAAAATCGTTACGAATACAATACTTACCGAAAGAGTACGTGAAAATCTGCGTTGTTCCAGACGATCAACCAGCGGATCTCCGAGGTAAGCCAGTAGAGCGGCTGCCAGAAAAGGCGTTAATACAGGTGCCAGCAAATAAATCAGCCATACCAGGCTAATTAGACCAACAAATAATAACCACTTTTGTGAATCATTCAGAATCATTAACGAATCTTATAAAATAATGTTTTGTCTTCTATCTTATCTGACGGATTCTGCGAAGTATTCATAATTTTACCTGATGCTGCCTGATCACCTGGTTGCGGCCTGGTGACTATCTCTGGTAATTCCACCCGGTCAAGAACTCGACCTAGAGATATAAGTCTCTGCAAATCTTTTTCATTCCCACTCAGGTCAAGATAAAACTTAACCCAGTCCTGATCAAATTCTAAAGGAAAAATATGTTTGACCGAAGCGATAGACGATAGATAATGCATGACTCTTGAATAAGTATCCACATCCTCTACTCCGTTGATCTGGATAACAACATGCCCTTCATCCATGATGTCATCCACAACTGCAAAGCGACCTGCCACCTGATCCGCAACAAAATCTATACCCTGTGCCATAAGCATATCAAGGTCTGCCTCCTGCACTCGTTTACTTGAAGTTTGCTCATCGAGTTTCAGTGACCAGTCTACATGCCATATTGATCCATCCCAGCTCATACGACACAGCACAATAGCATCAACTGAATAACGCAGGCTTGCCTGTGATACCGGCCCCCAGAATTGTCCTGAAATATCAAAGAAAGTGACCTGTTTCTTGTCTACCTCATCATATATGGGCCACGCAATCGGCAATCCACGTCGCCTGGCCTCTTTCTCAGCAGCTTCCTTAATAACTGACATATCCTTTTCTCGAAGAATATAACGATTACGACCATCTTTTACACTTAACCATAACAGGACTTTAGGACGTTGTGCTCCCCAGACTGATAAACTACTCTGTTTGAGTAAATTTATAATTTTAGACTCATTAAACTGAATCCAGAGCCGGTATTTGGGCTCTAACTGGTCGACCTCTGTCGCTTTAGGTTCAATTTTTTTCTCTACTGAAAAATAGCGATACTGCTGCACATATCGTGATGCCGCCTGTATATTCAGCTGCGAGGGAGTTTCACTGGAGCCTGAGACACGTACCAGAATTTCCCTGAAACCCTGCTCAAATGCTACCTGCCTAACCTCCTGATCCTGACTGGTAACAGGCAATGAAGTTTCAAATAACTGTTTGACGATTTCCGCATGCACTGATAGCGGCAAAGTCACCAGCAATACAATAAAAAAGACTAATTTACTTTGCATTATTATTCGTTCGATTTGTAATGAGCGTGTACAATACCACATCTTTGACAAGACTTGTTTCACAGGTACGTAATGTCTGCATCAGATCAAAAACACAAAAATTTAAGCTACAAAGATGCCGGGGTCGATATCGATGCCGGCAATCGACTGGTTGATGAAATCAAACCCCACGTTGCCAGAACCCAGCGTCCCGAAGTTATTGGTGGACTAGGAGGATTTGGTGCTTTATTCGAAATACCACTGCATCGTTATCAACAACCTGTTCTGGTGTCTGGCACTGACGGTGTCGGCACTAAGCTAAAACTTGCTTTGAAAATGAACAAACATGACACGATTGGTATTGATCTTGTAGCCATGTGCGTTAATGACATACTAGTACAGGGAGCAGAACCCCTGTTTTTTCTGGACTACTATGCCACGGGGAAACTCGAAACTCATATAGCCTCTGACGTCATCAAGGGCATTGCTGAAGGCTGCTTTCAATCAGGCGCTGCTCTCGTTGGTGGTGAAACGGCTGAAATGCCAGGCATGTATAACAAGGGTGATTATGACCTTGCGGGCTTCTGTGTAGGCATAGTCGAAAAATCAGCAATTATTGATGGCAGCAAGGTAGAACCCGGCAATAGCCTGATCGCCCTGGCCTCATCAGGCCCCCATTCCAATGGCTATTCTTTGATACGAAAAATTCTTGAAGTCAGTCATGCTGACCTGGAACAGGATCTGGATGGCACAACACTGGGGGACGCACTGCTGTCACCTACCCGTATCTATGTTAAATCCATTCAGCAATTGATGGAGCAGGTCGACATACATGCCATGTCCCATATAACCGGTGGTGGTTTACTGGAAAACCTGCCCAGAGTCATGCCTGATAATACCCGTGCCCAGATTGATGCATCCAGTTGGAAGATGCCGGCACTATTCCAGTGGTTACAACAACAGGGCAATGTGGCTCAAGCTGAAATGTACAGAACCTTCAACTGTGGCGTTGGCATGGTACTGATAGTGGACGGAGAAGATACTGAACAGGCACTGGAATTATTAAACGCCAGTGGTGAGACAGCCTGGAAAATTGGTGAAGTTGTCAGCGCAACCGGGCAGGCTGATATAACTATTGAATAATGCCTACTAAACAAGCACTGTCCATTGTTGTCCTTATTTCAGGATCAGGTTCAAATTTACAGGCAATCATTGATGCCATTGAAAGCCAGCAGCTCAATGCAGAAATTAAGGCTGTTATCAGTAACCAGCCAGAGGCCTATGGCCTGATCAGAGCCAGCAAGGCCGGCATCAAGACCCATACCCTCAACCACAGGGATTATAATGACCGAGAAAGCTTTGACCAGGCCCTGATAAAGCTGATAGATCAACACCAGCCTGATTACGTGGTCCTGGCCGGCTTTATGCGCATTCTAACTGAAAACTTTGTTACTCATTATCAGTATCGCATGTTAAACATTCATCCATCTCTTCTACCTGAGTTTCGCGGACTGAATACCCATCAACGAGCTATAGATGCTGGACGATCAGAGCATGGCGTCAGTATCCATTTTGTTACTAATGAACTGGATAGCGGCCCAATGGTCATACAGGCCATGGTTAAAGTTGAAACATCGGATACTGCTGAAACCCTGGCAGACAAAGTTCATCAGCAGGAACATATTATTTATCCTATGGTAATTCAGTGGTTAGCTGAACAACGACTAAAATTTATAAATGAACACTTAGTTTTCGACCAGCAATCCCTCCGCAAGCCCCTGATCTGGGATAATGCACATCTAATGAACCCAAACTCATGAAGCTAACAGTTTTTTTTCTATTATTTTTTACCCAGGCACATGCCTTTGAAATCCCCCCTGATTTTCAGGCCACTTACGAACTGGAAAAATATGGTAGTGTAGCGGCCACAACAACACTGAGACTCCGTCACCAGGATAACCGGATTATTTATACATCAAGCTCCGAAGCACAGGGACTGGTAGCATTATTTTCCAGTGACCATGTTACCGAAAGTAGCACACTACAACTGACAGAAAATAGTATCACGCCATTATTATACGAATACAATTACACACGTAAAAAGAAAGAAAAAAACAACCAGCATATAAAAATCACATGGAATGATAACGGTACTGGAAAAATTATTAGCCAGTATAGAAAAAACTCCATTGAATTCACAACCAGTCAGCCAGTATGGGACAAGCTCTCGGTTCAACTTGCATTAATGAATGACATAAAATCTGCTGAAAAAAACAAAACTTTAAGCTACACGGTGATCGACAAGAATAGCAAAATTGATTTTCTGTTTGAGTATCTGGGTGACGAAAAAATAATTATAAATGACAAAACCTATAATACAAAAAAATTAAAGCGCACTCACTCTTCAGGAAAACGTATAACAACAATGTGGCTAGCAACCGAATTATCATATATACCTGTTGCCATTGAACAACTAAAAGACAATAAATCTAACTGGAAAATGAAACTAAAAATCATAAAACTGGACGAAAACTAATCATGCATGACATCGATAATGACGACGAGTTTATAAGCAAAACTCAGCGCAAAAAAGAATGTGATGAGTTACAGAAACTGGGTGAAGAGCTTACGACATTAAAAGATAATGAGCTTGACAGCTTTGATTTGCCTGATGAGCTCTACACCGCCATTATCAATAGTCGAAAAATTCGTCAACGAGGCGCCTTAAAACGCCATCGTCAGTATATTGGGCGACTAATGCGTGATATAGATGCAGAACCCATCGCTCAGCAACTACTCAAGATTCGTCATAAAGACGATGTCAATAATGCCGCCTTTAAGCGAATCGAAAAATGGCGTGATCAGCTAATTACTGAAGGTGATAAAGCTATTGATGAAATCATAAAAGAACTACCGGAAGCTGACCGCCAGTATCTAAGACAACTTAGCCGCAATGCAATAAAAGAACAACAGCAGGATAAACCGCCTGTAGCTTACAGAAAAATCTTCAAATACCTTCGAGAATTATCAGAATAAATCACCTATACTAGATCTAGAGCTGGTACCGTAAAATTCGAACCTGTTTCAATTAAATATTTTATAGTTATCTAACACTGTAAATATATATGAGAATAACCATGGACTTTGCAAGCATTAAAAATTATTACGAAGATCTGGTTTTTGACTACATGTTTACAAACCTTACAAACAATAATGATAACAATTATAATGAAGATCTCTTTCTTGATATTGCCTGTTATGCACTCACAAGACTCCCTTCACGTTATATAAGGCACCCTGTTGATATGGCTTTCTACCTTAAATCAGATGAAAGACTTAACATGACAAAAGAAGTTGAAAAAGCGGTTCAGGAAGCAATCCAGCACATGGAAAATAATTCTAAAAGAAATTAAATCTTTTCTTTATTGAGAACCCAAATACAAGAACACTCCCCTCCATAACGTTCCAATAAAGACCAGACACATAAATACTCATTTACAATATGAGTCATTAATACCAGAACATTAAGTATTTGTCAGAAATATTAGCTTATTTTACAATTTAAACGACGATGTTCAAGCACTGGAAAATTCTGTCGAGTTCGATCAAGAAATCCTTTATCTATATCTGCAACAATAATACCAGTTCCATTTGGCAGTCTCTCTAAAACATTACCCCAGGGATCCACAATCATACTATGGCCATAAGTTTCCCTGCCATTTATATGAAATCCTCCCTGAGCAGAAGCAATCATATAACAGAGATTTTCTATTGCCCTGGCACGTACCAGGGGCTCCCAGTGAGCCTTGCCAGTAATAGCTGTGAATGCAGATGGCAAAACACATATTTCCATTCCAGAATCATTCATAGTACGGAACAGTTCCGGGAAACGCAGATCATAACAGACAGCCAGACCTAATCGACCAAAGGGGGTATCAACAACAACGGCCTGATCACCTGAATCCGTTGTTTCGGATTCATTATAGCTTTCTGAACCATCCTGAAGAACCACATCAAACATATGAATTTTATCATAACGCGCAACCTGGTTACCCTGATTATCAAATAGCAAACAGGCAGCTCGTGCTTTACCGGGCACACTTGATTTCATTGGAATAGTGCCACCCACCAGCCAGACATCATGCCTTTTAGCCTGGCTTGCCAGGAAATTCTGCATAACCCCATGGCCCGGCTCTTCCGCATGAGACACTCGCTCATCCTCAGTCATTGCCATTAATGCAAAATTCTCTGGCAAAACAATTAATTGTGCATCTTTTTTAACTGCTTCAATGATTAACTTTGTAGCATTATCAAAATTGGATTGTATATTAGGTCCTGATGCCATTTGAATAGCAGCAACTTTACTCATTCGATTGTTTCCCCTGAATCAAAAGTA
>JAOUQA010000141.1 GCA_029879605.1 Gammaproteobacteria bacterium | reverse complement strand
AGCAAATAGAGGGGGTGGTGTCTTTACCTCTGAAGTAATTGTGCCTAATGTCAGCGGTATAAATACCAATGCAGTATATATAAATGATTGCATTGGAAAACCTGTTATTGATCTTGCATATGACCTGGATGACATTAAACGAACACCTACATTATTAAAGTTCTTTGCCTTTACCGATGTTCATGAAGGCATTGTAAAAAAAGTACAAGGTATAGATAAATTATCTATAAAAGAAAATGTGTTGAAAGTAAAAATGCTTATTCATCCAGGTGATATCATTAGCGGTATTTCAAGCGGTGCAGATCGACATGGGATGATTATTGTGACTGGGAGTACTCTTAGTGGCGCACGTGAAGAATTAATGAATGCAATCGATTTACTTGAGGTGACAATTGAAGGAAATTAAACTTCTTGAATGTACCCTGAGAGATGGTACCTATGTGGTCGATTTTATGATTGACCCTGATACCTTTTATTATTTTACAGAATCTTTAGTTAATACAGGGTTTGAGCATATAGAAGTTGGGCATGGTTTAGGGCTAGGTGCTTATAGAACACACTCTGCTAATTTTACAGATGAAGAAGTGTTCTCACGGCTGCAGCCATTAGCAGAAAAAACAAAATTATATAGTTTTTTTATTCCATATATTGGGACTATCAATGATATTCGTATCGCTCGTGAGCATGGACTGTATGGTCTGCGTATTGGTTCAGAACCATCATCAATTAAGCAACATATAAATGCAATAGAAGAGGCCAGGAAGCTTGGTTATTTTGTGGCTCTGAATCTTATGAAAAGCTACACGATTACCCCTGCAGCATTTGCGACGCTTGTTAATGAATACAAGGATCTTGTTGATGTTATTTATATTGTTGATTCAGCAGGGCATATGATACCAAGTGAGCTGAGGACATACGTAGACGCAATTCATGATCGTGTTGGTATGGTTCCTTTAGGTTATCATGGTCATAATAATCTTGGACTGGGTGTGGCAAATGCCCTTGAATTGATCGATGCGGGCGTTGAGTATATTGATACAACATTAACGGGTATTGGTCGAAGTGGCGGTAATGTTCCTACAGAGACTATGATTGCTGTTTTAAGTAAAAAATTTGGCGATAAACAATACAGTGATAAGTTTTTGCTCTCAACAATGAAGGTTGCAAGGAAGTTTCGAGAATATGTATTGTCAAAAGGCAAGAATTTCGATATTCGTAGCGAAGATATATTGTTTGGATATTCAGGGTTTCATTCCTCATACGAGAAAATCCTGCGAGATTATTCTGAGGAAAAGGGGCTGGATTTTTATCAGGCAATAATTGATGTTAGTAGACAGGAAAAAGGTCAGCTAACCCGAGAAATTATTGATGATATTATTAATGGTATTGAGCATGAGTCAACAGCTAAAAAGACGTGATAAATTGTAATGTATTGAAACGATATTTTGATAGTTGATTATATAGATAGAGGACATAGTGAACCAGCTAAAAGAAATTTCAAAAAACATGATTGAGCGATATTCATCGCGATATCGTGAGATGGGTTATGACATTAAAACTTTAGGCTGGGGTTCTAAAGACCAGCAGTATTACCGTTTTTCGCAGACATTGCAAACGGGCCTGGTTTTTGAAGATAAAAAAATTCTGGATATAGGCTGTGGTTTTGGTGATTATGCTAATTTTCTTAATGAAAACAAGATAAAGTATTCATCGTATCACGGCGTTGATATTAATCCTGATTTAATCAATGAGGCAAAGTTACGAAATAAAGATAAATCAGGTCATGATTTCTCTGTTCTGGATTTAACAGAGGTTAATAAAACAACGCCTTTGGCTGATGTAGGCGTGATGTTGGGACTGCTTAATCTTAATTTGAAAGACGCTATGGATAATTATGAGTATTCTTATAATCTAATCAAAAATGCCCTTTCATATGTTAACGATGCTCTTGTTGTGGATTTTATTAGTTCAAAAATGGATCCTGGTTATCCAGAAGAAGATTTTATTTTTTACCATAACCCAGTGACTGTACTGGAATTTGCATTATCAATTTCGGATAATGTGTTAATTAAACATGATTATCTACCAGTTCCACAAAAAGAATTTATGTTGGTAATATATAAATGAAACATTTTGATTTCAATATTCATATTCCATGTGGTGATAGTGAGCTAGAATCTCGCTGGAAAGACGAAACATCCATGACGGGCAAAGAATTTGAAAAATGTTATAAAAATTATATAACTGATCTTGAAGAATTGTGTTTTGGTGGCAATTTTATGATCTTGAATCATAAGTTAAATGCTGATGAGCTTGGCTCGCTAGTTGAAACAATAAAATCATCCAGCTTAAGATCATGTGTAACGGTTATGATTGATCATCGTGACCCGGGCTGGAAACAAAGGCTTTCTGATTTGTATGCTGCTGGTGTTTCTGCAATAAAATTTCATTGTTATATACAAAAGATTACTGATCAAGAAATTTCAGAATGTGTAGAAATTTCAAAAAATGCACAATCTCTTGGGATGATGGTAATGATTGATACAAGTTATGGCTCATTTGATATGTATCAATATGATAATCTTAAGCTTGCATCAGCTGTTGCCAAGCAGGTGGCTGAAGTGCCAATTATATTGTTGCACAGTGGGGGTGCGCGTTGTATTGAGGCTATGTTGTTAGCTGATTGCAGCCAGAATATTTATCTGGAGACTTCTTTCTCCTTACCTTATTACATAGGGTCCTCTGTAGAACGAGATCTGGCTTTTGTGTATAAAAAACTCGGTTCTGAACGTATTGTATATGGTTCGGATTTTCCCTATATAAACCAGAAAGAGTCAATAAATACATTTTTAGATTTTGCCAGGAAGTGGGATTTTAGTGATACTGAAATTAACAATATTCTGACAAAATCTGCTTCAAGAGTCCTCGAAATTGGCGCCTGATTTGCTGATTCTTACTGAGGCAGGAGGAACTGCTGGATATGGTCATTTGATGAGATGTTCAGCAATAGCTGATGCCTGGGGAAGTGCTAAAATCCTGGTCAATGAGTTAGGGCGTTTTCCTTCACGTGATAAACTAATTACACATTTGTGGTTAAATAATCCTCGTTCAATTTTTGGCTTTATTAATGATAGAACAGTTTTATTAGTTGATTCTTATCGAGCAGATTATGATGTTTATGAAGAAATTAAATCACTAGGCAACAAACTGGTTGTAATTGATGATTATGATCGTATTTGTTACCCCTGTGATTTGTTGGTTAATCCCGGGATATTATCTCCAAGCTATAAAGAATGCATAGCGGATATTTTATCTGGGCCTGAATATATAATTATAAGACGCGAAGTAAAATCGGTTTCTCCTAAAGAATATATAAATAATGAGATAAATGATGTATTCATTATGTTGGGAGGCGCAGATCATAGTAAGCTATTAACTGTCATTCTGGATGTTCTCGTGAAATATCATTTTAATATTAATATTATTATTGGAAATGATGAGAGAGCTGAAGCTTTGTCATTACAATATAATATAGATTCTCTGAAATTATATGGAAGACTTGATGCATCTAGAGTAGCAGAATTAATGTGTGAGAGTGATTTGGCAATTTCAGCAGGTGGGCAAGCACTAAACGAGTTGTCATATTTAGGTGTGCCAACTATTGCTATACAGACGGGTATAGATCAGGAGTTTAATATGAAAGGATTTGTGCAACAAGGCTTTTTGCCAGGATATCTGCGTTCAAATGACGCTGATATAGTTCCTGGTCTTGAAAATCTAATAATGAAATACTCTAGTCATGAAAAACGATCCATGGCCTCTAATTTAGGAAAAAAACTAGTTGATGGGAATGGTGTGGTTAGAATAGTAGAAGCAATTCAAAGTAGGCTTGGTTTGATTAATAATTAAATATTAAAGAGGTGTGATGCATGAAAAGAGTCATGGTCGTAGCAGCTCATCCTGATGATGAAGCAATTGGGTGTGGTGGGGCTATTGCTCGTCATGCAAATGAAGGTGATGAAGTTCATTTGGTCTTTATGGCTGATGGCACTGGATCAAGAAACAGTGAAAAGGGTGATGGAGAAAAACAGAGTCGTAATAAAGCTGCGTGTTTGGCATCTGAATTACTGAAGGTCACATCAGTTGAATTTCTTGATTTTCCCGATAATGAAATGGATTTGGTTTCTTTATTGGATGTAACAAAGAAAATAGAGAAATTAATAAATAAACATTTACCGCATGTTATATATACCCATCATATTGGGGATTTAAATATCGATCATAAAATTACTCATAAAGCTGTTATGACCGCATGTCGCCCTCAGCCGGGTATGTGTGTTAATGAAATATACACATTTGAAGTTCAATCAAGCACAGAATGGCAAACATCTGGCTATTTGCCTTTTATGCCTAATGTGTTTGTAAATATTTCTGAATATATTGAAATAAAACGAAAATCACTTGAAATATATTCTGATGAAATGAGAGAAGAACCTCATAGTCGTTCTATTGAAAACATAATTCGATTATCTGCTTTGCGGGGGAATACTGTAGGGGTTGATTATGCCGAAGCATTTAATCTAGTAAGAAAAATTAAATAATGAATAATGTTTTTCTAGTTAAATCACCATTGCAGCTTATAAATGCGTTAGAGGCTAAATGCTATTTTAATTTAAAAGATAATAATTGCATATTAATAATTATGGGTGATAGGAAGAGCTATCCTCAGATGTTGAATCTGGCAAAAATGAGTCAACAATGGCATCGTGTTATTTTGATGAATAATATTAATATCTTATTTGGTAACCCCCTGGATAAATCTCTAAGCTGGCATTCTGATGCTATTGAGAACAGTGGGTCAATATTGAGAAGTTCGTTTTTTAATATTCTACGTTTGAATAGAATAGCAAAGTATATAACTGATGTGGATTGTATTTTTTTTGGCGATTACAGTACTGAATATATGCTTCATTTTGTAAATATAGTGCCTCATAATAAAACATTTTTACTTGATGATGGTGTGGGGACGGTAAGTATAGCAAATAGGCGAATGAATATGTCTGGATTGCAAGCCAGGCAAAGGTTGATTAAAAAAATTAGGATCACAGCAAAGAAGCTGTTTCTAGGGTTGAAAAATAACGTACCAGATAAAATATATTATTTTACGGCTTATGATATAGAATTGAATGGAAAAGATGAATTAATAAATAATAAATACCGGTATCTGAAAAATATGAGTCAGTCACTAGGCGTAACAGATTCAATATATTTTATTGGCTCACCTCTAAGTGAGGTAGGTATTATGTCTGAGAAGAGTTATCTTGAGCAGCTATTAATGGTCAAGGAGTTCTTTAAGGACTTTGAAGTTGTCTATGTTGCTCATCGTCGAGAAGCAAAGGAAAAGTTAGATAAAATTAAATTAAATTTAAATATTGATATTTGTCATTTTGAGTATCCAATTGAATATCAAATCGCGATTGTTGGGCCTAAACCAAAGATTATATCTTCTTTTATAACATCGGCTCTTGAAAATCTTAGAATCATCATGGGTGACCAGGTGGAAATTATTTCATTCAAGCTTATTAAGGGTACTTATTCCAGGGAAAAAGTAGTTGATGATATATATGATTATTATAATAAGAATTTGAGCGATTATTTCTATGTTGAGTCATTGTATTGATATATTGCTTTAGTCATTTACAGATGATTAATTCGTAATATATAAGTCAGGAATACATTCGTGGTTTATGACATTATTCTTTCTGTAATCATATCGGTTATATCTCAATAACTAGTAATATCAAATTTCATCGGTAAATATTTAATGTTCAGTAATGAGCAATAAGTATTGCTTAAAATAAGATATAAAAATGTT
>JAOUQA010000140.1 GCA_029879605.1 Gammaproteobacteria bacterium | reverse complement strand
ATCGCAAGATAATCTTTGGTCATAGTAAATAACTCCCCCCTGCTAAGCCGATTAATCAACTCTGCATTCAACGGCGAAGTCGAATATTCTTCACCAAAACCACTATGAAAATACTCAACAAATCCGTAAATGTTATGCTCCAGCCAGAGCCAGGAATAATCAAGGTTGGTAATAAAACTGGTGACATGCTGATTATTGTTAAGCTCTATCACTACCACATCAAATCGCCAGATAGCATCCAGCACAGAATGCACATAACCCAGACCCAGTAGTGACTGATCATAATGCCGCGCCAGCAACAGATCCATTTCACCAGCAGCAATCATTGTATGTAGCTTTAGCCCCAACGAACCGTTCTGAGAATCAAGCTGTCCTGTTATATTACGGCGTGGTAATGCAATTAACTGGATATCACGGATGCTGTTAATAAGCCATTGAGCGTATAACATATCATCACCTGGCTTATAGTCTTTATCTATGGCTACAGGATCAAAAGGGCTCAAGATATCCATCGGGTGAAACACCAGGCCATTACCCCAGCTAACGGCCTGTCGCCCAAGCCTGAACACAAGATGATCGGCTGTATAACCAACACTCAGTCGATCAAGACGCTGATCAATATAACTATTTTGTTCCTCGCGAACCACATCTGTTAAATCCAGCGCACGAAACCTGTCACGATCTATTCCCGCTGGAAAATAAGGATTGTTACTACGTAATACAGTGAGCTCGTAATGTATTTCTGTAGACAGGGATTGCCACTGTGAATCTAATGCCAGCCGTAACTGAATACTATTAAATGATTGCTGGTCATCACCAGGTTGAGCACTCACAGCATGCGCAGGATAATCAATGTGACTTAAATTGTATTTAATATGACCATAAGGTGTCCATGCCTGTGACTGCTGAGTAGAAAAACAGTAGACGACTAATAATAGAATTAGTTTTATTTTTGTCTGCATTTAATGCTGTTCATGGTTTTCGATAATTTTACCATCATGTAATTTAACCAGGCGCCGGGCATGAGACATAACCAGGGGGTCATGCGTCGAAACAATAAATGTCGTTTGATGCTCCTCCCCCATATCTCGCATAAGCTGCAATAAGTTTTCTGCATTAGCTGAATCAAGATTAGCGGTAGGCTCATCGGCAAGTACCAGGCAGGGTTTATCAACAATAGCTCGCGCTACTGCCACCCGCTGTTGTTGACCGCCAGAAAGCTCTGATGGCCTGCGATTCTCCAGCCCTTCAAGACCAACTTCTTTTAGAATCGCCATCGAAAGCTGATGCCGGTATTGTTTACTATCACCCTGCATCTGCATGACCATTTCAATATTTTCCCTGGCAGTTAATACCGGTATTAAATTATAGGCCTGGAATACAAAACCAATTTTATGCAAACGCAACTCAGCAAGCTCTGATTTATTCATCTGGTCTACTCGCTGACCATCAACCATTATTTCACCGGAACTTGGTGAATCCAGACCACCAATCATATTTAATAATGTTGATTTACCTGAACCTGAGGGCCCGGACAAACAGACAAAATCACCTGCTTCGACAGTCAAATTGATATCAGTCAGGGCATGAACCTCAATACTACCCTGTTGATAAATTTTATTTAACTGTTTACAACTAACCACCGTAGTCATATTCACACCCTTGTAATTGCATCAGCCGGAACCAGTCTTGATGCATGCCAGGCAGGATAAAGACTGGTCAACATACCAAGAATAATAACAACCAGGTTTGCCAGTAACAGATCATCCTGAATAATCACGAACGGAATAACATTAGACAGGTTAACCATTTCCATACCCTGCGCAAAAGCAGATACATCAATACCATCTCCAGTTGCAAGCACTGATAACCAGCCGGTAAGGTTACCCAGTACCAGTCCAAGCACAATCAGAAAAATAGATTCGATCCAGACCTGTGCAAGAATAAATCCCGGTTTCATTCCCAGTGACTGGAACAAACCAAACTCACGAGTACGCTCAAACACCGCCATTAATAATGTATTGACGATTCCAAAACCCATGGCAAGAAAAACAATTAAATGCCAGACAATATGAAAATCATCATAAAGCTCGGTAATTACCAGTGCCAGTGGCTCAAGCTGTTTCCAGCTCTGGATATCCAGATGAGGATTCTCCTGTTGTAATTGCCGGGTGATCATTTCAAGCTGAGCGCTATCATGTAAAATAATGGCGACTTCAGATACATCATTTTTTATCTTAAGTAATGATTCACTGGTCTGTAAGCCCATAAAAATACAACTACTCTCCAGACCATCCATCTGGCTATCGAAAATACCAACAATACGAACACCACGATCTACTATTTCATTATTTTTATCCTGCGACATAACAACAATGCGCTTACCCAGGCCAGTTTCCAGTCGCTCAGCAAGTTTCTTCCCAATAACAACACCTGGATCAGCGGCAGTATCAAGATAACGCCCAGCAATAATAGACGACTGGAGAAATGAAATATCACCTTCATTTTCAGGATCAATACCAAACAGGGTTACCCCAGTACTATCCTGCTCACTGGCAACTACAGCAGGCACACGTACGCGGGCACTGATCTGCTTAATAGCCGGATGATTCAACGAATCAAACAGGGCATCGTCAATTAAACTAAAACGATGATCAATTACCGGATCATCAAGATACTGTTTGGCATGAATTTGAATATGCCCGGTCAGGTTATAAATTGTATCGTCCAGTATCTGCTGACTCATGCCTCGTAAAAAAGCCGAGGTAAAAATCATTGCCCAGACACCCAGGCTGATAGCAAATAAAATAACAAATGTACGACGCCTGTTACGCCACAGGTTTCGCCAGGCAAGTGGAATGAGTAAAGATGCGGTATGTATCATATATGATTCATAGCCTCAACTGGTTCTAATTTACGGATGCGACTGGCCGGGTACAATGCCGCCAGTAGTGTAAACAGAAAAATAATACCGGGCCCAATTAACACACTGTCAGGAGATATCTGAGGCCGAATCACTGCAGGCATGTTATACATCCTGGCGATTTCATCCATGCCGGAAAATGTCAGGCCATATATATAAAAGTAATAATTCACTCCAAGCCCAATCAGTGTACCTGCAATCAATGCAATCGAAGTCAGTATAAATGCTTCCTGCATAACCAGCCGACCAATATTATATGGCGTGTAACCAAGTGCAAGCATAATACCAAACTCACGGGTGCGTTCCAGCACAGACATTAAGAAGGTATTCAGAATACTAAAAACAATCACCGCGACCAGGACAATATACATTAGCCAACCGGACGAGTAATCAAGTTCTATCATCTGTTTGACACCGGGCTGAATTTCATCCCAGCTCAGCACTACCAGTTGTTGCTGATCAGCAATTAGATCTTTAAACACTGCGTGTAACTGTGACTGCTGTTTAACATCTTCATGATAAATCACTATTGCATGCCCATGATCCTGCATACTAAAAATATCCTGGAAAGCAGCCAGTGGCATTTGCACCAGTTGACGATCAAGTTCACGCGAGCCGGATGCATAAATACCTACTACCGGGATTATACTGGCAGCAATTGAACCATCTCGACCACTGCCCATTAAAGTAATTTCGTCACCGGGTTTAATTTTCATATTGCGTGCCAGGCTTTCACCAATAACAAGCTCATGGGCATTATCTGAACTTAAATAACGCCCCTGCTTAATAACGCCCGGCAAAGTTGAAACATATTTTTCATACTCAGGCTGCACACCAACGACCAGGCTGCCATAAGTTCGCTTTGCAGATGAGATCAGCGCAAAGCCATTAGCCCTGGCTGCAATTGAATCCAGACCGGATTGTTGACGTAATTTTCTGGCAAGTAATTCAATACCGGGAATACTGGTGCGAATTTTTGCATCATCGTGATACCCCTGCTGCTGCACCTGAAATAAACCCTGGTAAAGACGCACAGCATTCTGAATCATCAGGTCATACTGCCCTAGCTGTAAGCCTATACTGAAAACAAGGAGTGCTGCACCAAAAGCAATAGCCAGCATAGTTAAGACTGTACGTCGTGGCTGTCGCCAGATGTTTCGCCATGCGAGTAACCAGTTACCAGCCATCTACACACTCCTTTTAGCAATATTAAAAGCGTGGATTTCTCAAGTTAGACAAACTGAATGCATGCTCTCCCAGCTCAATATTAAACTTAATATGATTAAGCCTGAATTCAGTCCATTCATTTTCCACACCGACTTTTTGCATACGCTCGACCGTTGCCAGTTTTTTATCGCCAAACTGTTTAATATCATCAGCAACCAGGTATTTTACCAGCTGATTATCCTGGTCAAAAAATTCATGCCGCAATAAAATATAATCCTCACGCACAGTAATCACTTCTTTCCCCCAGACAACCGGTGCATCATCATGGGGAATGGATTCAATCACGTAGATTTTTATATCCTGTTGCTGCTGTGTTTGCAGAATTCTATGATTGTATTTTTCAATCAGGTCATCGGCACGGGCAACATCATTATTCGAAAAATCCGAACCCATCCAGCTCTGGTTTGCCATACTGGCCGGTATTTTGATAATACGATTTATTTTAGGTGCGTAAGTCCACATATCATTATCAATTAGCAGACTCCCATTACCCCTGTCTTTTACAGGTGCGGTAATTCGCACCAGTGATCGATCCAGCCCCCGGGTCCAGATTTTCATATCCAGCGTGCGTTCCCAGTCAGGTCGATGAATAACCATACTGACTTCTGAATAGGATGACAGACCTCGAAAATGATCAATGGCGTTTTTGATAAGCTGCCGGGCATCTTCGGCACCGGCATTAAATGAACCAGTCAGGAGCAGAATAAAAGAGAATTGCTTGATTATTGATTTTGTCATTTCACATTATGCACTCTTAATTAAGTGGACAAGTATATTTATGTATTAATCGCTATTTTTTCATTATCAGTCTGGCAGACTCAGCTGACGTTGATCTGTATTAAGAAGCACCAGAATCATGAAATAATTCCCGGTGCAGGCAACCGTAAAATCAGATATCGTTTGTTAACAAAAGGCGATTAACCAGTTCCCTTGAATCATCTTTCTCATCCAGTCGATCCAGTGGTAACCATGACATATCAGCCTCCAGTCGATAGGAATTCACGTAGCTGTGAGGACAACGACCACGCCAGTCTTCAGGTGACAACATAGAAAAATAAACACTACCACCGGCTCTTTCATACAAATGATAAACCTTACCCGGAATGCGTTTGAAATTACATTCGGCACGATGCAGATCCTGGTCCAGCATGGCTTCATCCAGGACTGCCCTGGCTTCAGCCTGTAAGGATTTAATCTGGTCAGCTATCACTTTCAATTTGGCACTGACCCGGGTATTTACCATGGCATCGGCTTCTGATATCTGCTTCGCCAGATCCACCAGTTCTACCTGGGGTGCCAGGCGACTCACCGGATAGGGCGCAGTCGAGTCTTCGCCCTGATGATTGTTACCTGTGTATTTATTGGGTGGCTTGTTCATTCACTAAATCTACACTAATTAATCACTTTTATGTTTTTGACTGAAAATATTTTTAAACCATAACAGTATCGAAATAAACCACATGAGCACCGGCACAACATGCTTCACCAGCCAGGGTATAACAATGTTGTTTATAAAAAGTTTTACATCATGTCCTGCTGCCAGTGCAGCCGGAATAGTAATCAGAGTGACTACTGTGGCAAACACCAGTCCCCAGGACAGCGCCAGCGCCATGGGAGATACAAAAGGATCCATACCACCCCAGCCATAGGCCGTAGGCAACAGGCCAACGACTGTCGTAGTTGCGGTTAACAGTACTGCACGTAAACGTCGTCGACCGGCGAGCACAATGGCATCATG
>JAOUQA010000139.1 GCA_029879605.1 Gammaproteobacteria bacterium | reverse complement strand
GTGTGATAGATGTAAACGATCAGTGCCCTAACACCATAGCAGGTGCAGAAGTTAATAAAGCAGGTTGCGCGATATTTGAAACTTCACTGGAAGGTGTAAATTTTGAAACCGGTTCAACGAATTTAACAAAGGGTGCCAAAGCCGTGCTGGATAAAGTTGTTGAAGCATTGAAACAGTTCAAATCATTGCGGGTAGAAGTTCAGGCGCATACTGACAGTGTTGGTAAGAAAGAAAACAACCAGCGCTTATCCGATGCGCGTGCGAAAAGTGTCGTGAATTACCTGGTGTCCAAAGGTATAACGCCTGAACGCCTGGTAGGTAAAGGCTATGGCGAAACCCAGCCACTGGTGAGTAATAAATCAGCCAAAGGCCGGGCCCAGAACCGACGGGTGGAATTCCATGTGCTGACTGCGGAAACTAAAACTGAAAAGCAGGATTAAAAAGATAATAAAAGATTTTCCGCAAATGCACGCAAATAAACGCAAATGTTAATGCCGGGGTTTTTACTCTGGCCCCAAATATTGCCAAATATTGTTATGACCCCAAATATTGGAGTTTTACTGGCATAAGTCCATATATCGTTCGATTACCTCTCTTGATCGGAATGGTTGCCAGTTGACACATGAAGTGGCTAACAGTGAGGGCTGGATCCTGCGTTATGTTTATTTGCAGTCGTTCTGATTTTTACCAGATAACGCTGTGTTATTAAATTTATTTGACTATAATGACTGGCAGTTTTATAAAATAACTTAGATATGGCATAAGCTTAAGCCTGTCATTAAATACCAATAATAATTAAGTGTTTTTTTATTTTCTTTAAGGACAATCAATACATCAGGCGTGAATTTTAAATATCACGACCAGGAGATCGTTATGTATCGTTGTTTACTTATCTGCCTTATTGGCCTTGTACCATTGCACGCTAATTCACAGAAAGCTCTGTCTGATTACAAGGCGGAAAAAATTTCACAACATGTTTACGTGATTCATGGCCCAAAAGAAATGCCTAACCCTGAAAACAGGGGATTTATGAATAATCCGGCATTTATCGTGGCTGATAAAGGCGTCATTATTGTTGACCCTGGATCTACTGAAGAAGTAGGTCAAATGGTGTTAAATAATATAAAGGCGGTAACCTCTAAACCGGTTACGCATGTTTTTAATACCCATATTCATGGTGATCACTGGTTAAGTAATGATGCTATCAAGCAGGTGTTTCCAGGTATTACTGTAATGGCTGATCCCCGGATGATTAAAAAAGCCAAAGCCGGTGATGCACAAAGCTGGATTGATTTGCTTGATCGTTTAACAGAAGGTGCCAGCCAGGGTACAGAAATTATGTATCCGGGTAAGGCTGTGACTAATAATGATCAGTTCAAAATACATAATTTTACATTTAAAATTTATACCGCTGGCAAGGGTCATAGTGATAGTGACATCATGATAGAGTTTGTTGAAGACAGTGTGTTATTTACTGGCGACAATGTAACGTATCAGCGAGTTGTCCGCCTTGATGATGGCGGATTCAGGGATAATATTACTGCCTGTGATATAGCGATAAATCTAAATTTAAAACATTATGTGCCAGGACACGGCCCAACCGGTAGTGTTGATATTGTTAAGCAACAAAAAAGCTACCTGGATACTTTATATAAAAAAGTGAGTCAATATTATGATCAGGGTCAGCAGGATTTTGAAATGAAACCTAAAGTTGCCGAGTCATTAAAAGCATTTAAAGACTGGTCAGGGTTTGATGAACAACTTGGTAAACATATAAGCCTTGCGATTCTGGAAATAGAACAGGCCGGGTTTGAGTAATGGTATTTTATGTTTTTAATATGAGTAAATTTTAATAAAAATAGAAGGACATAATGATGCAGCCGGATGATGAAAAACTGGATATACTTGAAAGCCTGTCTGATGAAGATCGAGAAGATTTAACTAAATGTTCACAAACTATTCGATTTGTTCCGGGTGATGTCCTGGTGAATGTTGGAGAAAAAGACGAGGGTGTCTTTATCGTGATGGTAGGTGCGGTCGAGGTTACTACCAAGGGTAGTTTTGGTCGTGATAAGGTTATCGCTGAAATTCACCAGGGATCAATTTTTGGCGAATTGTCTTTTTTTGATCATCAGCCACGTATTGCAGCAGTGACAGCTATTTCAAATGGTTTTGCATTACACTTAACGCCCAATGGTTTAAATCGGCTGGCGTCACATAATCCGGAGCTTGCGCTGCAGTTATTGCTCGGCCTGGGTAAGGTATTATCAACACGTTTCAGAAAAACAGCAGAAGGTGCCATCTGATCGGATGGCTTTAATCTTTGTATCAACAGTGGGTAGAGAAATAGCCTCTACTGGTTGTTAAAAAATTATGTTATATTTGACTGGCCTTCACAGGAAGTGAAGCCAATAGTTGTTAATTACGTTAGCATTATAAATTACATGGAGCGTTATGAAATGATTAAAGTTCTCGTTGTTTCCGATATTCAAATTCACTGCCAGGGACTGCAAAAGTTACTCCAGGCCTTTAAATTCATTGACCAGGTTAGTGTTGCTTACAGTTTAGAACAGGCAGTAACCGAGATATCATTGTTGATACCTGACGTGGTATTACTCGATTCGGCTACACCTGATTCTAATAGCCTGCTACAACATCTATTAAAAAATCATCCCGCTGTAAAAATAATCACCCTGTCATTTTTTGAGAGTAAAAATACTGATGTCTCGGATGGTGTTATTGCGTGTATTGGGAAAGATACCTCTCTCGATGAGCTAATTAACATAATTGTAGGCACCGGGCATGATCGAATACCTTACCGTGTTCCAAAAATGCCAGGTTGTGCAGAGATTCCAGTGCAGACGGAGGTTGTCGGTGTTAATGAATCACGTTTACCTGTTTATGATTACCTGTTCGATAATTTAACCAATAGAGAACAACAGATTGTTGGTTTGTTGGCGGAAGGTTATTCGAATAAGCAGATATCGAGCGATCTTCATATAGAACTGGCTACGGTAAAAAATCACCTGCATAATATATTTGTTAAGCTTGAAGTGAAAAGTCGTACCCAGGCAGTGTTGCGATTAAAACAGCCGCGTTATTATCACCAGTCTTCTATGTTACTGGCGCAGGAGATGTAAGAGTTTCTGACTGTTTAGAGGTTATCTTGAAATATTATTGAGGGTATCAATATGTTTTTCAATCGACGTCGTTTTTTACAACTACTGGCTTCACTAACAATATTACCTGTTTTTCAGCCTGTGTCAGCAGCATTTAATGAGCTGAGGCATAGACGAGCCATTCCTTCCTCGGGTGAATTAATTCCACAAATTGGTATGGGTTCATGGCTGACGTTTGCTATTGACCCGAATAACG
The DNA here is from genome assembly GCA_029879605.1 of Gammaproteobacteria bacterium. Classification (GTDB taxonomy): domain Bacteria; phylum Pseudomonadota; class Gammaproteobacteria; order SZUA-229; family SZUA-229; genus JAPHQX01. Next base: position 2,523 of record JAOUQA010000139.1, on the reverse strand, counting down.
CGGATGATCTGCAGCAAAGAGAAAATGTACTGCGTGAGTTTCTTCGGCTGGGTGGTGGCATGATCGACTCATCACCGATGTATGGTGAGGCACAGAATGTTATTGGTCAATGTCTACAGCGTATTGGTCATCACCAGGGGTTGTTCGCTGCAACAAAAGTCTGGACTCATGGGCAGCGCCAGGGCCTGTTACAAATGGAAGAATCACGCCTGTTATGGGGTTTGCCAAGACTGGATTTAATGCAGGTACACAACCTGATGGACTGGGAAGCTCATTTATCAAGACTGTATGATATGAAACAGAAAGGGGAGATTCGCTATGTGGGTGTGACCACTTCACATGGTCGACGTCATGAGGAACTGATAAAAATCATGAAAACCCGGAAACTGGATTTTGTTCAGTTTACCTATAACATTCTTGATCGAGAGGCCGAGAGATATTTATTGCCACTAGCAAAAGATAACAATATTGCCGTTATTATTAATCGGCCATTTCAGCGTGGTGGTTTATTTGATTATGTTGCAAAACATCGTTTGCCAGCATGGGCGGCTGAAATTGATTGTGAAAACTGGGCGCAGTTTTTTCTTAAGTTTATAATTTCTCATCCTGCAGTTACCTGTGCTATTCCTGCAACGTCAAGGGTTGGTCATTTGCAGCAAAATATGGCTGCTGCTTATGGCAGGTTGCCTGATGAGGAGTTCCGTAAAAAAATGTCACTACACATTCATTCACTATGATGCAGGGTAGATACATGCATCGTTGTAAGGACAGTTATTTATGTTTTATTAACGACGTCCCTTAAAGCCTCTGCCACGTTTACTTTCATAATTAACTTTCAGGTAATTGCCTTCAAATAGTTCCCCGTTGAGACCATCAATAGCTGCCCGGGCTTCATGACCTTCCATTTCAACAAAGCCGATGCCTTTGCACTGGCCTGAAAACAGATCTTTGACTATTTTTATCGAATGAACTTTGCCGTATTCGGCAAATAAACCGGTAATTGATTCTTCTGTTGCTGTAACAGGTAAGCTGCCAATAAATAATTTTTTCATGATTTACCTTCCGTTGAAAAAAACCCCGTAGGTTATTACGGGGTTTTTTATATCAATTTTATTAATTGATTAGACTGTAATATTTGATGCCTGGGGGCCTTTAGGTCCATCTTCTACATCGTAGGTGACTTTCTGACCTTCAGCCAGGGTACGGAAGCCATCGCTTTTGATTGCAGAGAAATGTGCAAAAACATCTTTGCTGCCATCGTCTGGTGCAATAAAGCCAAAGCCTTTAGATTCGTCAAACCATTTAACAGTGCCAGTTGCCATGATTACTACCTCATTAAATAAATATTATTAAAAATGTGTTACATGTCTTATGAGGAAATTAACAGGTTGATACTTAAAAAGAACGACTGTGAAGAACCAGAAGAAAATGTAGCAAATGAAGTGTAACAGGTATTTAACTTAAAACATCAGCATTTCTGGTATTTAATTCACTGTATTTTCACCTTAATGACCGAATATCAGGTATAATGTGCGCAATTATCGTACATAAAGGCTGGTGCGACTAAGTATGGACACTAATTTATAGTGATTACCTCTAAACATAATCTGGGTTTTTTAGAATATACGCACCTTATACTCAATATGTGTGAGTCTAGCTGGTGGGTTCCGGGAAAGAACGTCATAAATATATCACTTCAAATTCTGTATTCTCGAACCCATTTTAATCACAATGTTTTTAAATTCTCATTACCCACAAAATAGTAATATCATGAATGTAAAATATCGTTTAACTATTATTGAAGAAACAAGTCCACCAGAAGGTATGGATGATGGTGACTGGTATCGTTATGTTGTTGAAGATGGTAAATCAGCCATTAACTGTATCAGGGAAGGAAGTCTGAAAGATGTAACTGAGCACGCTGAGGCATTTGTCGAAAATCTTAATTCACGAACCAAGCAGGGATTTTCGGGATACGCACATCGCAAGCAGGCTAAATAATTCTGGTTAAAAAACTATTAAATTAATTTCCAGGTAAAACTGGATCAAAAAAGCCGTTCTGTTCTCAATGGGCAAGTAGAACGGCTTTTTTGTTGTTATCAATATAATTGATTTACAAGATTTCAAGCCAGATAGGTACGGCAAGAACTGCCAGGGCACTGGTAACAACAAAGGCAATTGCATAAATAGCTGTGTCAAATTTGAAACGACTACAGATATAGAAGCCAAGCAATGAAGCAGGCATTATGCCGTTAATCATTAATGCTTTGGTTGTTTTGGCACCAGGGGAGCCAAATACTTTTACCATAATCAGTAATACAAGTGGTATCAATATTAATTTAATAGCAGCGACTGGCAGGATGTCCTTGACCTGGTTAGTCCAGCTTTTATTCCAGGACAGGCTTAGTCCTACCGCAAGTAATAATAGTGGTACCAGCGCATCACCTGCCAGACCACTGATGCCAGCCAGCCAGCCAGGCAGTTTAATACCTGCAATATTTACTACGAGGCCTGCCAGGGCCG
>JAOUQA010000006.1 GCA_029879605.1 Gammaproteobacteria bacterium | reverse complement strand
CACCAAAAAACGAATAGCCACGAACAGTAACCGCCTTGGGTACAGATAACATGGCAGTTGTTAAAGGATATGTGACCTGATCTTCAACAACACGTGGTGCCTGCCCCGGGTATGATGTTTTAATAATTACCTGAACATCAGATAAATCCGGAATTGCATCCAGTGGTGTTTTACTGATCGCAAACACACCCCATAGTGTTAACAATAAAGTCAGTAGCAAAACCATAAACCGGTTTTTAATCGACCAGATAATAATATTTGTAATCATGGTCTACTCCTGCATCCTGATCAGGCTTGCTTTCAGGCTGGCTTCTGAATCTATTAGAAACTGTCCTGAAACAACGACTTTATCCGCTTCAGCAAGACCATCGATTACCTCTACCCAGTCACCGGACTCAATCCCTGTTTTAATTTCCCTTGGAGTAAACTTTCCTTCTCCCAACCCGAGTATTACTCTAACTTCCTGACCAGTTCGAATCATTGCTTCCCTTGGAATCATCAGAACATTTTCTTTTGCACCACCATAAATACTAACGTGCGCATACATATTAGGTTTTAATGCCTCTTCAGGATTATCAAACTGAAGCCTGACCTTTAGAGTACGAGTAACAGGATCTAATGTCGGATAAATATATTCAACTTTTCCTTCCCACTGTTGCCCAGGCTTATAACTTAAACTCACATCTGCTAACTGCCCAAGCTTTACCCAGTCAACCTGGTTCTCAAACACCTCCGCGAGTATCCATACCCTTGACAGGTCTGCAAGCCTCATAACTTCTGTTGAAGGTTTAACATACATACCTTCACGCACCATCAGGCTAACTACCACACCATCCTGCTGGGCATAAACAGATACTGTTTGTGGCACTTTCCTGTTTTTCTCCAGCAAGCTTATCTGTTGTTCAGAAATACCCAGGGATAACAGGCGATCACGCGATGCACTCATTAAACGTCGGTTATTACTTGCCATTGACTGCACATATTCTTCCATAGCATTAACCAGTGTTGGAGAATAAACATTAAACAAATGATCACCCTTCTGAACCCTCTCACCTTCAGAGCGAACATTTAAATTCTCAATCCAGCCATCCGTACGTAAATGTATATGACTTACTTTTGATTCATCATAATCAACAGAAGCCACTGTGTTTATTCGACGCCAGAGTTGACCACGTTCAACCGTAGCCATACGCACACCCATGTTATTAATCACAGCAGGTGATATTTTAACTATTGGCCCTACTTCTGAATTACCGTCATCAACTTCTTCATAAACAGGAATCAGGTCCATTCCCATAGGCGACTTACCTGGCTCATCACGACGATAGTTCGGATCCATAGGGGCAACCCAGTACAGAATTTTTTTGTCTTTTTCTACAGTCTCTTTTTCATCGACTTTCACCGGCACCAGATCCATGCCGCAGATAGGACAGGTTCCTTCTTTATCCTTTATGATCTGCGGATGCATTGGACAAACATACTGAGGATCAAAATGCTTCTCTGCATGCTCAAGTGCAGTTTCATGCTCACTATCCACACCTAAAGACAATAACCCACCAAGAACTATCATAACGACAACAGCAAGACCGATTTGCATATTCTTATTAATTTTCATTATTTATCTCCCGTCAGATAATGGATATCAACGGCAACCATTGCCTGCTCAACCAAAAGATTTAATCTTTGTAATTCCGCTTTCAATTCTGCACTACGTGCACGTGTTAATGTAAAAAATGAAACCACACCCGACTGGTATCCATTTAATGCCGCCCTGGCATTCTGTTTTGCCTGTCTCAAAACCTGGCGATCATATAAATTGACACGCTCATTCAGCTTTTGCCACTTAATGAATGCTTCTTCAAGCTGCGAAACTACCTGCAGATATATATCCTGTTTTTCATATTTACTTGCCTGCAGTTGCATTTTTCTGGCTGATAGCTCTCTATCCTGTTTTTTATTTGTAAAGACCGGCAAATCAAAATTTACCATTGTGCTCACAAAATCTGAACGTTCTGAACCATCCATATTGTCACCTGATCGACTACCATAGGTAACCTCAAAACCCCACTGGGGTTTATACTTTTGCTTTGCCATTTCAAGATTTTCACGCGCCAGCATTTCACTGGCATCATACTTTTGCAGTAAGGGATACGCTGCCAGGCTGTTAATCAGTTTTTTGACATCACCCCCTGGTGACTGACTAAACTGGCCCTCAATAACTTTTAACATATATGTCGATTTTTCTGGCCCAATCCACCTGGACAATATCGCCCTGGATTCATTAATTTTTGATGTTACTTTCTGTAACTGATCATCCAGTAACGACAGCTCAAGCTCAGCCTGCAAAACATCCTGTTGTTGATTACGCCCAGAAGCATAAAGTGACTGACTTACATTTAACTGCTGCCTGAACAGTCGTCTATTTTTCTGAATGATTTTTTCTGACTGCTCATGCAAATAGACGTTTAACCAGACATTACTAACCTGCCTGATCACCTGACGTTTCCTTAAATCAAGCTGCGCTATTTCACCCCTGGCTTTCGCTTTAAGGCTTGCAGATTCATATTTAGTCATATCACCACGGGGTAACATCTGCTGGTAACCCAGAATCATCTGAGTCATTGGCTCCTGATCCAGTTCCATTGAGTCAACAGGCAAAGACATAACACCCAGTTTTATTTTTGGATCTGCCCAGGTATCAACTGCTACCGAGTACTCATCAAAAGCCTGACTCTTTTGCAAATGACTTTTTATCAATAAGTCCTGCTCTAATGCCTGTTCAATTGCAGCATCTATGCTTAATTCTTCTTCGGCATACAATTGAAATGACGCCAGAAATAGCAAAATCACTAGTAATTTGTATAAATTGAAGGTCTTCATGCCTGCTTACCATAATAAATTTTAAAATACGCGCACAATACCACTAACGGCAGACGCAGTTAATTTCAAAAAGTAAGCGATCTAAATCAGAAGGACGGTATTGAATAAAATAGGAGGCGAGCTAGCCGCTAGAAAAACCAGCTCAGATTGAAAGAATTCACGGTTAGACTCTAATGTTAGCCTGTCATCTAAAATATCTGAAACATAATTAGAGGTAAAATTGAACCCCGTTATGCTAAATATCTTAATGCCATCAAGCGACTGATTATCACCCGCCAGAACCACATCACACACCGCTGGAGGGCAATGACAATCCATACTCATCTGCTCAGCAACAGACTGCTGCTGCATCATGGCACCATGAACAGGCATCTGAAAGGCCATATTTATCCATGTCACAACAAACACAATAACCAGCAAACGACTGCGTCGTTTAAGTTGACTATTTGTGTAAGTAAATAAAGACATTATTTATGCTCAATATAAGTAAACACGGATAAACTAATGACAGTATAAATCAAATAGAGTTCAATACAAATACTTTGTATTTCACCCCAAGAACTCATTTTCAATAGAAAATAACCCTGTTTTCTGCTATGTAACATCTATCACATACAATATGTAAATATACTACATATTATTACCCCCCCAAATGATTATAGTTTTACAAATACATTACTTTATAGTGTGACAAATGGCCTCTATAGATAACCAGACTCAAACTACCTGTATTTCCGCCGATAAACACGGCATATTAGCCAGTGCCTATCCTCAATTATCGGTTATTTCCGAACCCGCCTGGATAGAAGTCATCAATCGCGCAAAATTAATGGAAATTCCTGCCAATACCGAACTACTCAGTACCACAACAACCTGCGATAATTTTATCCTGATGCTAGAAGGCCGAGTAAGAGTATTTCAAACGGCTCCTGATGGCCGTGAGCTAACATTATATCGTATCGAGCCAGGTGGTATGTGTGTCCTCAGTTTAAACAGCATGCTTAAAGAACAGCCTTTAAATGCTTATGCAGTTACCGAAACTACAATTAAAGCCCTGGTCATGCCAGCCAGTGACTTTAATTACTCCATGAATACGTCAGTCACTTTTAGAAATTATGTCATTACCACACTCACAAGTCGGTTATGTGAATCCATGCAGTTAATTCAATCAACCGCCTTTGATAATCTTAATATGCGACTGGCATGTATGCTGGGTGGATTGTTCGAGAGAAATCAGGGAGCGATACTGGGAATCACTCACCAGGAACTGGCACACGAACTGGGAACAACACGAGAAGTTATCAGCCGAATTTTAAAAGAATTTGAAAAACAGGGATGCATAGTTCTATCTCGCGGGAAAATCCAGCTTGCCTCAGCCCAGGGCCTGGAATGGTTTTCATCAAAACACTAACATCACTCTTTAATAGTTAAACCCGATGTATCAGGTGGTGGCGGAACTGATTTCTCTTTATGCTCCACCAGTTCACTCCCGACTGGCGCCATATCCAGGCCTGACAGGTCAACATTAAATTCTGGCACTTCCTTTATCTCATCTTGCATATCACTACCTACTGGAGCAACAGTCACTGATAAATCAGCTATCTGATCCCCAGTAATAGCCAATGGGGCCGTTTCAGGAGCAGCGGGTACTGAACCATCAGACATTTCAGGACTTTTCTTTCTTACAACAGGCTCAATAGCAGGCGAAGTATTTTTTTCAACAGCTGCTGACTCGCCAGCAGACATATTTATGACCTCACATACGGCACCTGCTTTCGTTAAAGCCGCCTGATATTTACTGGCAGTTTGCTGATCAATGCCTTTTTTTATTACAACTCGATTACCAGAAAATAAATGCGCAAGTTTAGCCGCATCTGCCTTGAACATCTGTGCAAGATTAGCTTTTACTTTCTCAAGACTGGCACCATCAGCGATTTTACCGCTAAAGACCACCTCATATGTATCTGAAGCCATAATAGTTACCTTTTTACCTCAGGCTGTTATCACAATAACACAAATCACAGGCTATACTTTTCTAGCATCCAGCCAAAATTCTTGATTATAATCAATATATATTATTTTATAGATTATAAATCTCAAATAACAACAAAGACAAAATATGGAAAAAAAACACAAAATCGCCCGCGTTACTCCCAGAGGGCCAATGGAGACTCTTTCTCAGTACGAGGTTAACCAGCTCAGAAAAAGCACAAGCCTTGATGGTTATTACGATACATTTCGTCGCTGCTCACTAGCAGTGCTAAATGTAGGCAGCCAGATTGACGATGCTAAAGCAGTACTTGAAAAATACAAAGATTTTGACATTCGGGTTATTCAACAGGAACGCGGTGTAAAACTTGAAGTAGAGAATGCGCCAGAAAGCGCGTTTGTTGATGGCGAAATGATACGCGGGATACAGGAACACCTGTTTTCAGTATTAAGAGATATTGTTTATGTAAAAAATGAAATCGAGTTAAGAAATAAATTTAAACTTGAAACCAATGAAGGCATTACTAACGCAATTTTTCACATACTACGTAATGCAAATACCTTTAAAACAGGCCATGAGCCTAATTTAGCAGTATGCTGGGGCGGACATTCAATCAGTAGAAAAGAATATGACTATACAAAAGAAGTTGGGCATGAACTAGGTTTACGCGGCATTGATATCTGCACTGGTTGTGGACCTGGCGCAATGAAGGGTCCGATGAAAGGCGCTACAATTGGCCACAATAAACAACGTATCTATAATGGACGCTATCTCGGCATAACAGAACCCGGCATCATCGCAGCTGAATCACCCAATCCTATAGTCAATGACCTGGTTATCATGCCCGACATAGAAAAAAGACTGGAAGCTTTTATTCGAACTGGGCACGGCGTGATCGTTTTTCCAGGAGGTGCTGGGACAGCTGAAGAAATACTTTATCTTTTAGGTATTTTACTGCACCCAAAAAATTACGAAATACCATTCCCCTTTATACTTACCGGCCCCAAAAGCAGTGAAGATTATTTCAAACAAATATATCATTTTATTGAATCAACACTTGGCATAGAAGCCCAGCAGCGCTTTAAAATAATTATTGATGACCCGGTACTTGTCGCCAGAGAAATGAAAGCCGGACTACAAAGAATAAAACAGTTTCGTAAGGAAAACGGTGATGCCTATCACTTTAACTGGATTCTTAATATCGACCACGAGTTTCAAAAACCCTTTATTCCTACACATGAAAATATGCTCAAGCTTGAAATACATAAAAACCAGGATAAGCATTTACTGGCGGCAAATCTACGTCGTGCTTTTTCAGGCATTGTTTCCGGCAATGTTAAGGCGGATGGAATTAAATCTATTGAAGAAAATGGCCATTTTGAAATTCGAGGCGAAAATTCAATCATGCAACCACTGGACCAATTACTCGAAGGCTTTGTACAACAGCATCGAATGAAACTTCCAGGCAAAAAATATATTCCCTGTTATAAAATTATTAAATGATTAACAGGCATTACTAATTTTTGTTATTGATCACGACTTAACTGGCTTTATTACTTATAGATACTATAATTAATTTAATTACCGAATAACACTCTATATAAATAAAACTGTGATAGTGGCTAATTATGGATCGCCTGACATCAGCACCCTTAATACTCACACTGGACAATGCCGGCAGACCTATTGACTGGCTGCACTGGCATGAGGCCGTTAATCTTTATGTCAGGGACCAGATAGCATGGACAGCCAGTGAGTCGGTAATTCGCGTCATGGGCGGCATTAATCAACTTACTGGCACCCAGTCATTTTTAGACTTAAACACTATCATTGCTATTAAAGGCGCTAAAGCAAAATACAACCCGGAAGTCACTCCAACACTGACAAACAGAGCACTATTCGAACGTGATCGCCACACCTGTTTATATTGTGGCAGCAGTTTTAAACACTCTCTACTTACACGTGATCATGTCAGACCAAAAGCCCAGGGAGGTAGAGATATCTGGACCAATGTTGTTACTGCATGCAAAGCCTGCAATGTCAAAAAAGGCTGTCGCACACCAGGACATGCACATATGCCTTTACTTGCTTTACCCTACATACCTAATAAAGCAGAAGCAATGATATTATCCAATAGAAGAATTCTAACTGATCAGATGGATTTCCTGAGGGCACATGTACCTCAGGACAGAAGAGACAGCTTTAACTAAATCAACCAGCAAACTTATAGTGCTTCCTGACAGGCTTACTTATTACCCACCGACAGGACATACCTTCAGGAAAAGTAACCAGATCGCCTGTAGACATTGTTACCGCCTCACCACCATCAGGAATAACAATAACTTCGCCCTGAAGAAAATAGCAGGTCTCTTCTGCATCATATGTCCAGGGAAAATCTGAGACTTCTTTTTCCCATACTGGCCAGTTATATACATCAAGCTGATTTAATAATAATTTATCCGGATTTGCTACTACTTTAATATTAGCCATTGCTACTCCCCATGAATCTAACCAGCATATTATTACAAATTTTACACTTAAAAAAACCACATCCAAAAAAAAGCCTGATCATTTGATCAGGCTTTTAGTATTTAAATTTTGTAACAATTAGAAATTTTCATCACATATTCTTACACGTGCATCGTAATAACGTTCACACACATACATATTATTACGTTTGGCATAACACTGATTACGCTGTACATATGCATGCTCACGACAGTTACCCCATGTATAAGCAAGTTTTCCAGTTTCTACTTTAGCAACTTTCTTCAACTCTGCTTTTTTAGTATCCCAGGGATTTTTATTTAAATCCTGCTTGTTGTAATCAATCTGGGTAAACTTGTTACGAAATTCAGCATGAATAGCACTTTCTTCGTTCTTACTTAAAGTGTGTTGTTTCTTAATTCTATTTTTAAATATATTAGGCTCAACTGCATAAGCTGTTGAAAACTGGAACACTAACCACAGGGCCAGCATCGTTGATGTTATGATACGAGTAACTTTCATTTTAAATTCCTTATCTAACTGATAATCATCACATTTCCACATTTTCAAAAATCAACTCAGTTCCATTTTCAGGACTTGTTAGCAGGGAAATGCAGCTTTGCCAGGATAACTGGCCATGACTTTATTCATTTGATGACTGATCTGACTTAAAATGATTTTAAATCACTCAATCGGGGGATAACTGCAAATATAACAATGTTAATATATGCAGAAATTCTGATATATTATAATGCCTGTTCCCGTTATTTTCAAATATTTTTTATCTTTTTTAAATCTATGAAAACCTTAAAAAAACTAATTGCTGACTACAAAGCCCTGATTGGATACACCTGTAAATAACAGGTATGATTCGCGCTAAACCACGTTAAAGATAGCTTATACACTATGGAACAAATTCTAGAAATCCGTGATGGCTGCAATACACCAGGCCAACTTCTGAGAAGCCTTGCCTTCTCCAGATTCCTGAAAAATTATAAACAAGAATTCATTAATGATCTGATGACAAGACCAGACGATCAGAAACAGGAAGCAACTCACAAGATTGAATTTATCAAGCGAGTACGAACCAGGGATTTAATTACCATACTTGAATCAGATGGATTTCCATCTTCAACCGATGAAGAACACGCCAGGGAACTTATACGTTTTATGGACGGTGCTTTTCACCATTATCGCGGCTCAGGTTATTCTCGCCTTGTACGTCTGCAAAATGATGTGGTATCAACTGGCCTGGAAACACCTACTACGGTCAAAGAAAAAGTAACAGATAAAGCCCAGGACCTTGCAGATCTCATACTGGATACTCGAAGAATTTTACTTCAAAAAGTAAACATGGAAGAAGGTGTACGCCGTACACCAGGTATGGATGCATCTCCAAATGTAACTGCTGGAGAAATCTCTGGCCATTATTTTAATTATCCGGGTGATTACCACCTGCTTGCTCATGTGCCTTTAACTATTGCTGCAGACATGAAAACAGGAGTTGACTACTCAACTCCTTCTAATAAACGCGCCAAACCATTTTATGAGCTCGATCATAACCCCTTAAAACTAAGAAAATTCAATATTGATGAATGGGTTTCTGTACCACTACGTGTCGGCACATCGCTTATTATTGCTTTTATCCATAAATCTCGCGGCTGTATCGAAATGGAACCAGGACTTTTAAATCTTTTTCCATTCGCAAACGTTGAAGACATTACTAACCAGAGAAAAGCTGATGGCATTTTCTTTTTTGGAGATCCCTCTGCCGAACTGAAAGACCTTGGCTACTATTACGATGAGAACAATAAACTACTCATCGGACTGGTACCTAATATTGATGAACTCAAATATTTTGGCTACTGCAAAAAGCCTATTTTAACATTACATAATGTACTTGCCATACTGGATGGTGATTTACCTTTGCACTGTGGCTGCACCCGATATGTTGTTCGCTTTGATAAAGATGAACCCTACATTGCCGAAATGCTCATCAAAGCAGATGACATGGGCAAAATCAGCCTGATTAAAGATGAACGAGACAAAATAACACGACCTATATTTTTTGGTACTGAAACAGGTGCCTTTGCCTGCCTTGATGGCTTCAGCGAACAGGCAAAAATGCAGATGGCTGGTAGAGAGGTTGGTTACAACAAAGATACCGGAACAAATGCTCGACAAATTGTACCAGTAGCGGATGTTAATGAACTCTTCCGCAATGATCCACTTGACGTCTTACTTTATATGAATAACTTCACTCTCATCCAGCCAGGTGAAACAACTATCCAGGCAGATATGCATATTGAGGAAGCGCTTGAACACTTCAGACTGGGCGAACGTGTGGCTGCTGGCTCTACACAAACTCATCGCGGTTCAAAAGAAAGTAGTTACTGGGCAAACCCTTTTCCATTATTAAAAGATAATAACGACAATATTCTTCACCCAAATCTGTATGAAAAATTTTCTGAAAACGAAAAAGGCTTCATCGGTGATATGAATATCCTCATCAACCGCGGCGAAATGAAGGTTGGTGTTGCATACAGTCAGTTAATGGCAGGGGCTTACGAAGGCAACGATGACGATGATATTACCAGATGCAACTATACTGACCGAGACCAGGTAGAACAGGAAGGCCCTGTACGCCTCGCTAAAGATTTAATCCAGTTAATTAAATCTTTAGCAAAAGATAAACGTGAACGCATGCCCGGTAAGCCTCAGGAAGTCAGCATAACTGTTGCCCTGGTAGGCGACAGTAGAACAGGCAAGTCAGAAACTGCTGAAAAAATGGAAGGCATCCTCAACTTGCAACTTATATAATGAATAAGACTATAATACACAAGTAAGCGCAAATATTATTGTACTGGTATTACTAACAGGCCAAACCCCAGGAGGCTGAATGGTAACCGTTTCAATTCAGGAAAATGGCTACAATGGACATATACTACTTGAACCTAACCTGTCTTTAAGCTGGAAAACAAACACTCGCATATTTTTTGTTATTTGCCTGATAACACTTTTAATAGCGATCCATTTCTATCGCATTGGCGGCTGGCTGGTACTACCTTTCTCTGGCCTGGAACTTCTACTCATCTGTATATCTGTTTATTTATTTTTTCAACGCAACAATCACTGCGAAGTAATTACATTCACAGATGACAAGGTCGTTATAGAGAAAGGCAAAAACTCGCCAGAAAAATCATGGGAATACCCGCGCCACTGGTCAAAGATTTACATTAAGGAACATGGACTCTATGACATACCAAAAGTATCCATAAAATCCCATGGTAATGAAATGGAAATAGGCTCTTTTCTTGGCTACAAAGAAAAACTACTATTTATTAAAACATTAAAAAAACTGACAACCGAATTTCAGAGTTATGACTGGGAAAAATAGGCTTTTAAATATTCATCGAAAGTCTGACTATCTTCTGACTCTATAAGCCTCTGCTTTTGCCATGACAAATCCGCCATTTCAACAAAGAACTTTTTGCGTTCTTCACTTAATTCGATTGACTTAAAATATTCAAAATGATCCTGCGACATACGTTTTGCAAAATGATAAAAGCCTTCTTTATTTTCCTTCATCTTATTCAACATAACTGCTGAAGGAGTCATATCAGGATCCTGGATTTTCTCTAGCTGTTTTTTCAAAGAACAGGAATACGCGTCTGTACCATGAGAATCATCCAGATATTCACACACACTTTGCATTACATCACATATCTCCAATGCCCACTCTTTTAACGAACATGCTGATGCATCTCGCCTCAATTTCAGTTTTGGGTCACGACCACGGTGTGCAGTTTCCAACTCATTCTGATCGATTTCCTCACGTTCACTAAAACATATCTGTTCACTATCATGAAGCAGACAAAACAGCATTAGCGCCTCAAGAAACCTAAGTTGTGATTCATTTATTCCCAGCGGCTCAAAGGCATTCACATCCAGCGATCTCAACTCAACATACCTTACACCTCTTTTCTTTAATGCCAATGATGGCTTTTCATTACCCATCAAAATCTGTTTAGGCCTGACAGTACTGTAATACTCATTTTCAATCTGAAGAATATTACTATTTAACTGGCGATATTCATCATCTACTTTCACACCAATACGTTCATATTCTCTTGCAGATGTTTCAATTGCATAACTTAATGAGTTCACATAAGCATCAAGATTCCGATAACATGCTTTAATACCAATTTCATTTTCTTTATTATTCTGATAACCAATATCACCCATACGCAATGAAGTCGCATAAGGCTCATAATAAGTATTGACATCAAACTCATCCAGAGTTGATTCACTACCAGCCAGAAATGACTTGCATACAGCAGGTGATGCACCAAATAAATAGGGAACCAGCCAGCCATACCTCTGTAAATTACGAATTAATGCAAAATATTGTTCTGATATGAAATCCTGAAGCGGATCTGTGTTTTCTTCTATCTCCTGATAAACCGACCAGAAACTATCTGGAAATGAATAATTAAAATGCACCCCTGCAATTACCTGCATGACGCGGCCATAGCGATAACCTAATCCTCGTCTATATACCGTCTTCATCATGCCAACATTTGATGTCCCGTATTGAGCAATTGGAATACTATCCTCACCTGCAACAACACAAGGCATACTGGTTGCCCATAAAATCTCATTATCAAGATGACTATATACAAATGCCTGTGTATCACGTAAAAAAGACAACGCGTCTTCCGTATGATGTACAGGTGGTGTAATTAACTCGATTAGCGCCTCAGAATAATCAGTCGTTATATAAGGATTTGTTAAAGCAGAGCCCAGTACTACAGGATGTGCCTGTTGTGAAATATTACCCTCTGTTGAAACACGAAGACTTTCCTTTTCAAGACCAATCTGCCTGCCTTGTATAGTACTTTTATCCATGCTCATTAACGCATTGATTCTTTTTTCGATTAACTTATACAAAAATAATCCTTTCAGGCAATGAATTCATATATTAATAATAAACAGCTTATAGACTAATGAACAGTAAAAACAACTAATACACCTTAAAATACAAAGCACTACCAGTTGCCATATTTTTCACCTATAAATACTGACAAAACTACGATTTTCAATCCCTCAGACACTCTTTCTTTAAAAACAAGAAAGCATACAGGTTTAAGCATATTTACCTGGCAACTAACTATCTTCATCTCTGTTTTATGCATTAAATACATAAAACTACATTTTTGGCCCAATATTCACATACTAGTTAAATCTCGGAGATAGTGATTCATTTGATGAATTATTGATATATTTCCAATCAATCATAATCCTCAACTTGAGCCATCAGGTCATTTGATTATTATCAAAACCTGCCACTGTATTTTCCGTAAAATTCATCCTCCCACACCCAGACCAGCATAGTCATAACGGGTGCACTAAATTGTACATTTATATACGTACTTATGGAGAATCTCATGCCCGACAGAGCTGATGTCGCAATAAATCTAAACTGGTATGACAATGAAGGAAATATTCTCACCGGTGAAGAACCCATCAGCAATATGACTGTCGACGAAGTACTTCATTTATTTGACGCCCCTTTCTGGAATAAACTTTACCATTGCTGGAAAGCATCAAGAAAAGAACTTAAAGTAATACAACCCAATATTCAACACCAGATTGATACTAAGAAATTCTCTTATTTTGTAGAAATCTATAAAATCCAGAACTCGCAACAAACCTGATATCAACAATATGATCATTATTCATATAAAATCAGTTGATGCGTATTCTTGCCTTAAATCCTTATCACGGCGGCTCTCACAAAGCATTCATTAATAGCTGGATTAAACACAGCCGGCATGAATGGACACTCCTGACTCTTCCGGCTCACCACTGGAAATGGCGCATGCGTCACGCTGCAATTACCTTAACCCAGCAAATTTCCAGATACCCCAACCAGAACTGGGATATTATTTTCTGTACCGATATGTTGAACCTTGCAGAATTTAATGGACTCGCTACACCCGCCACTCAAAAGCTGCCAAAAATTTTATACTGTCATGAATCACAATTGATATACCCCGATAAACATTCAACTGAACGTGACAATCATTATTCATTCACTAATTTCATAAGCGCTCTAACCGCCGATCAAATCTGGTTTAATTCAAACTGGCATAAAAATGTTTTTATAACAACAACAAAGAAATGGTTAAAGAACATGCCTGACTACCAGCCTTTATCAGAACTTAATACAATCCAGCATAAATCCATTACTCAGTATCCCGGTCTTGATATAGACTGTTTTTCTCAGCACAGGCATCCACAACATGATAAACCATTAACAATTTTATGGGCTGCTCGCTGGGAAGACGACAAAAATCCCGAGTTATTTTTTAAAGCCATAGATTTACTGATACAGGATGGAATTCATTTTCAATTAAATATAATTGGTGCAGCCCCTAAACTAACACCTCCTTTATTTCTACAAGCTCAACAAAAATATGCAGCTTTTATAAATAACTGGGGCTATATCAACAATCGAGATGACTACCTTTCCGTACTACACGAATCTGACCTGGTTGTATCAACTGCGGATCATGAATTTTTTGGCATTGCTGTTCTCGAAGCAGTAAGCATGGGCTGCATCCCGATTTTGCCAGATAAACTTGCCTACCCAGAAACATTATCACTTTTCTACCAGCAAGCTCCTCACTGCTTCTATGATGGCAATGCATCTAGTCTGGCAAATGCACTCAAATTATTCTCACAGTTAATTTATCAAACTGATCAATTCAATCATTATCGGGAACTAACCAAAACAGCAACTTCTCAATACAGCTGGGATAAAAGGAGTATAGAAATGGACAATGCTTTATCACAACTGGTGACAAAGCATTGTTCGGATAAGAAATAAAGCACTAAGCCAGGTTATTAATGATGCCGCCACATGACTTCTTCAGCCCGTCGTGGCAAATGTGAACGTCGGTCAAGACCAAACGACTCAAAACGAAACTGATCACGACGATCATAACCGACACGGCGGTCTGTATGACAACGCCGATCGGGGCCCTTATAATTTTCACGAATAGTAACTTTAGATAACATGTCGACACTCCCGATATAGTACCGAAGACATGTACATTATAACTCACTTACAGCCCAGTTTACCCTGACAAAATCAGATATAATCAATTCACAGGCATATTAATTCTCTATCAATAAAAAATACCGATCACCATGCAATCATCATCAATTAAACTTATCAGCTTTTCTGTCAACAACTGGGCACATTTATATTCCCTGGAACAGGCGGTAGAAAAAGCAACGAATATCAGTGGTGGCAGACTGGTTATTAATGGCAATATTCGAAAAACGGCTTTTTTGAACAATCAGGATCTGGCAATAGAAATCACCTTTAACAGGCTAACTCGACCTGCTACTTATCCACGACATGAAAATCACATTATCCTCGGTGAACTAAACCGCGACCATAACAAGATAACCAGCTCTGTTTCAGTTGATGAAGCTGTATTTCAGGAACTACGTAACAACACTATTGAATATGGCAATATTGATGGCATTCATATTATTGTGACACTGGGCCTACTCAGCGAAAATGAAACCTGGGCTGAAAATACGACACTAAAACTTGTTTCCCTGAACTACGCCATGAAGGGTGATGCATAACAAACTAATTAACAAAGTATGTAAGGTAATCAAGTAATATCACCCGGTTTTCTTCATACTGAAATGTATGATTATGATCGCCTGTCAATCTTTCTAAATACTTAGGCTGCTGAGCCAGGCTAAAAAGTGACTCAGAATGATAATAAGGCACGACTTCATCATCGCCACTATGCATTAACAATAATGGAACAGGTGATATACGGTGCACATAATCAACCGGCGCATATTCATTATTAATGGTATAGGACAGGGGCCACTGGAAAATCCATGTAACCCAGGATCGAGATAACACATCCTTGACTATTTGCCGGTAATCACTGAATGCTCCAATCGATATGACTGCAGCTATATCATCCTTAATATCAGAAACAGCAACCGAATACAGACCCAGGCTACCACCAAAGCTGTGCCCAAGAACAACCAGGCCCTTATCGCTATTTTTATTATCTAAAGCATACTGAATCGCAGCATCGACATCTGCAATACTACCCGCCAGATCAACATCACCCTTAGACAGACCATAACCTCGATAATCTACCAGGAATACCTCATAACCCTGTTCGGGCAACCAGTATACAGTCGCCAGATGGGTACTGATATTTTCACCATTTCCATGAAAAAAAACGATACTCCCTTTCACATCGACAACCGCAGGCAAATGCCAGCCATGCAGTAATGTATCATTCCCGCTTTTTATTACGATATCCTTATACTCAACGCCAACCTGCTCAGGCGTCCTCACCAGTTCTTTCATAGGTGCGAACATTAAATGAGTACAGGCCTGCAATCCCAACATTACTGGTGAAAAAACAATCAAAATACAAATTTTCTGGCAAATTTTTTTCATATCACCTGTATATTTCCTGACCAGTTACAAGCCACAACCAATAAAGTTATGATTTATTACACATTTATTAGAATCTCAGTTGCATACTCGTTAGTTAGTGCTAATCTTGTTAGGGTAGTTTTTCTACTAATAATAATTCTATTCGACAAAATATGTCGAGATATTGGAGAACAAGCATGATGAAAAAAGTAATTTGTAGTGCGGCTTTACTGGTAGCATCTTCAAGTGCATACGCTGTTGCACCCGGTGGTCCAGGCTGCGGCTGGGGTAACATGTTATTTGAAGGTCAAAATGGCCCTGTTCACTTCCTCGCAACAACAACTAACGGTACATCAGGCAACAAAACCTTTGGTATGACTTCTGGTACCAATGGCTGCTCAATGGACGGCAAACTGACTTACGGTGGCAAATCTATGATCGGTTCTATTATGGATCGTTTCTCAGAAGATGTTGCTCAAGGTAATGGCGAAGCTCTTGATGCTGTTGCTGTTATATACAACATTGCACCAGAAGATCGTGCAACTTTTGCTGAAGTGACTCATCAGAACTTCAAAGTTATCTTCCCAAGTGCCCAGGTAACAGCTGATGAAGTTATCACATCTCTGGAAGCAGTGATGAAATCTGATGCTCGCCTGGCTAAATACGTTATCTAATCAGTCGATTATTTAGCTATATGCTTAAAGCCCTGTATTTAACAATACAGGGCTTTTTCATTATGGCCACCAAATTATACAAAATATTGTTCATTTAATAGATTTAACTATGCTTTACAGCTCCCTTAAATCCCTATATGGTTTGCCTGCAAAATTATAATACGACAGCAACAGGCATTTTTTTATCACATGCAATATTTAAAGTTTTTTTCCAGCAAAGCACTAATCTGTTTTTTAGTGATTGCACCTGTCAGTCACCCAACTACTGCTAAAACAGTAACTGAATTACAACAGGAAGCTGCCAGCAAGCAACTATCACATCATCCTGAATGGATTAACCTGCTGCATTATGAACAAACCAACTGGTTAAATAATGATTATGTCAGCCAGGTAGATGATCCGCGCTTTTTTAATGCTACAGATGGGAAAATCAATCCATCAGCAGAACTATCAGCCACCATTGAAGCATTTTTCAGAACGGATGTTAAAGGCGATGAACATCCCCAGTGTAAATTTGTTGCCCGTCTCAACTGGCTAAAAAATAACTTACCGGGATTTCAAAAAGGTTTACCTGGCGTACAGTGCAAAGAATATCTCGAATGGCGATCTAATGTGCCTGATGAAAAAATTACCATGGTTTTCCCGGCTTACCACTTAAATAGCCCCTCCTCCATGTTTGGCCATACCCTGCTGCGTCTTGACCCACCCGCCAATAAACAGGCATCCGACTGGTTATCCATTGCAGTTAATTTCGGTGCCAATGTTACAGATGGGGATAATTCTCTATTTTATGCATTCAAGGGATTATCTGGTGGTTACCCGGGCTATTTTATCGTCACGCCCTATTATAAAAAAATTAAAGAGTACAATTACCGGGAAAAGCGAGACATCTGGGAATACCCTCTTAACCTGAACCCGGAAGAAACCAGGCGCATGGTATCCCACTTGTGGGAACTAAAGGATATGCAGTTTGACTATTACTTCTTTGATGAAAACTGCTCTTATCGTCTACTTGAGTTACTGGAAGTAGCACGCCCCGGTATTGATTTAACCAGTAACTTTAAATTTACCGTTATCCCGGTTGATACCGTACGCGCCATTCAGGATGCTGGGCTCATTGTTGATGCCACTTACCGTCCTTCGCAGGTTACGGTACTTGAATATTTACTGACTCAAATTCCTGAAGATCATCATTACATGGTAGAAAAAATCGCTGCCAGCCCGGAATTCACCAAACAGGAAGCATTCCAGCAACTGGATGCAACTGAACAACGACAGCTGATCGAACTTGCTTATAAATACCTGCGTTATCAGCAAACAGGCGAAGCCAGGGAAAAAACCATTGCCTCAAACAGTTACCAGATACTGGAAATACTCAATTCATACCCATCAAAACAGGCGACAGTCGTACCGGCCCTGGCCAGCCAGCCAGAGTTTGGTCACTACAGTCGTCGTATAACTATTGGTGCCGGTCAGGAAAGCAAGGTTAACTTTTCTGAGCTCAGTTATAAAATGTCATTTCATGATCTGGAAGATAATGAAGACGGCTTTCTACAGGGTGCACAGATCAATATGGGTAATTTAATACTCAGAGCCTATGAAGATGAATCTACACGATTACAACGATTTGATGTGGTAAATATTTTTTCCCTGACACCGCGCTCACTTTTATTTAAGCCTTTATCCTGGCGTATTTAT
>JAOUQA010000138.1 GCA_029879605.1 Gammaproteobacteria bacterium | reverse complement strand
TCAGCATTGGCGTTTTGTGGTTATCAAAGATCAGAAACTGAGGGAGTCAATACGTAGTGTTACATATATGCAGCCACAAATTACAGATGCCTCATTACTAATTGCACTGTGTGTTGATACTAAAGCATGGCAAAAGCAACCTGAGCGTTACTGGATAAATACCTCTAATGAAAATAGAGAAGCAATACTGGCTGCAATTCAGGAGTATTACACGGGAAGAGATCAGGTTCAGAGGGATGAGGCAATGCGTTCCTGTGGAATTGCTGCACAAACTTTGATGCTGGCAGCAAAAGGATTTGGCTATGACTCATGCCCGATGGATCTATCAGATTTAGATGAGGTTGGGAAACTCATTAATCTACCAGAGGATCATCTTGTTGCTATGTTTGTTGCGATTGGAAAGAGTATGCAGGACCCTTGGCCAAGAGGAGGTCAGTTGCCGATGAATGATGTCGTAAAAATCAATCGTTTTTAACATAAAGTATCAAAATATTGAATTTAATGAGCGCGGCTTTCATTTAAGAGTAAGGCTAAGTGAGTTGGAAAGTTGTATTTTTGCTCATATCAGCATTAATTCATCATATAGCCTCTTGCCATGGTATAAACCAAGTCTTGACTATCTCACGTTAACGGAAGATAATAATCTCTCGTTAACGTGAGATAGGAGATTTGTCATGCAGTTATCAGATGTATTGATTCACCTCGACCAGGCTATTAATGAAACTGAAAAAGAAAATATAATTGAACAGCTTAGAGCGGTAGATGGTGTTATTGCGCCAAGATTCAATAAGGACAGGGAGCACCTGCTTCTGGTTTCCTATAATTCTGACAGGGTGGATTCACTGGTTTTACTGAACGAGGTCAGGGATCAAGGCTATCAGGCACAGCTTGTCGGCTTATAGGAGGTGCAATGGAGTATGATCACTTTGTTGATATAAAAGGTATGTGTTGCTCTGCACCTGTCATACACTTAACTAAAGAGTTTAAGTCTATGAAGACTGGTGATATTGTATTAGCTGAGTCGAACAAGGTATCTATGCTAAAAGATATTCCCTCATACTGTTTATCAACTAATAATAAGTTAATAAAACAGCAAGAGAAGGACGGCTTATTTTATTTCTGGATTAAAATAAGATAGATGACAGTGAATTATTTGAAAATAGGTGAAGTAGCAGAGCAGCTTAAAATAACAGTGCGAACCATTAGGTACTATGAGGAAGAAAAATTACTCGAACCTCATAGAACTAATGGGGGTACTCGTTTATATACTGAACATCACCTTGCCCGTCTAAAAGCCATTCTTCATCTTGCTGATAATGGTTTTTCTCTTGAAGCTATCAGGATTATTGGAAACACCAGGGAAACCTGTTTAACAGGAAATGAAGGAAGTGCAAAAATATCAGCGATTATAGATAGCTCGATAAATGATATTGAAGAAAAAATAAATAATTTACAAGCTCTGAAATTAGAGTTATCTGCTGCAAAAAAACAGGTTAAAAAATGTAATGGCTGTAAGAATGAGCCAACAAGTAAGGCCTGTCCATCATGCCCGGTAAATAAAAACCTGGGTAAAATTGAATTGCTTAACCTGGTGTGGGAGTGAATTCATCAGTCATCATAAGAAGTGAAGCTGAAAATGACATCAACTCAATTACCGAGGTGACGGTCGAAGCATTTAAAACTTTAGAAGTCAGTAACCAGACAGAGCATTACATTATCGATGCACTCCGTGCTGCTGGTGCGCTAACCCTGTCACTGGTTGCTGAAGTTGATGATAAAGTGGTTGGCCATATTGCTTTTTCGCCGGTTACCCCGTCGGATGGCGCCAGGAACTGGTATGGACTGGGTCCTGTTTCAGTTTTACCAGGCTACCAGCGAAAAGGAATTGGCAAGGCTCTGATCGAAGAAGGATTACGCCGATTGAAAGACATGGGTGCCAGTGGTTGCTGCCTGGTGGGACATCCTGATTATTATATAAAATTTGGTTTTGAGAATGTGCCCGGCTTTATCTTTGAGGGTATTCCACCTGAGGTGTTCTTCGCGTTTTCATTTGATGGTCATTATCCTAAGGGTAAGGTTAAATTTCATGAAGGTTTTAATGCTCATGGTAGTTAAATAACCTGATGGCAAATCCGATGATTGAAAAATACAAACACCCGGTCTGGTTTTATTTGCTGGCAACATTTATTCCCTGGGCTTTCTGGTTTCTTGCCGGGTATATCAGTCACATTACGCCCTATTCGGATCACTATTTAAATATTGCCAGTGCTACTGCATTTATTGGCTTACTTGGCCCGGTAGTGGTGTCTTACTGGTTTATCAGGAAAAATGCTTATTTACGGGCTGATGTCTATAACCGATTTTTCAACTTCGGTTCTATAAAACCGATCTATATTGTTCTTGCCTGTGGCCTGATGCCGGCAAGTATTTTACTGGCCCAGGCGATTTCATTACTGTTTGGTTACAGCGCATCTCAATTTGTTATTACCGGGAGTTTTACATTTATCTCGGGTATTTTTCCGGTCTGGTTCATGTTAATCATTGCCCCCATCCTGGAAGAACTGGGCTGGCATACTTATGGTACCGATTGCCTGAGAAGCAGGATGAATGTTTTTAAAACCTCTTTGCTGTTTGGTCTGTTCTGGGGTATCTGGCACATGCCGCTGGCAGGTATACGGGATTATTATCAAAGCAATATCGTTGAAGACAGCTGGATATACGGCGTGAATTTCCTGGTCAGCATTATTCCTTTTGTTTTATTAATGAACTGGTTGTATTACAAAACAGGTCGCAATATTATTCTCGTCACTATCTTTCATATCACTGCAGGATTTTTCAACGAGATATTCGCCACTCACCCGGATAGTAAAATTATTCAAACGATTTTATTGCTGCTGTTGACGATATTCATCGTATTGAACAATCGGAGTTTCTTTTTTCAGAAAGAGTTAACTGGTCTTGATTAAGGACAGATTGCAATATAATTGAAACAGTTGTTAATAAATATAGTTTTCTAAAAATCTTGTTATGGTAAGTATGCATTATTTACTTACAATGGCCTGGTTGCGATTCATGTTCTATCTCAAGTTGTATGTTATGAATGAAGACACTGTGCCTGGTTTTTTTGCTTATACTAAAATTAACCTTAAGGCTATTTGAAATTGCCTTTTCTATTAGATAAAACTGTGATCTGTCACTGTTTAATTGGATCCCGTTTAACTATCCCTAAACTATACTAGTATTTTGTGTTCGTGTTATTTGTTATTGCATCAAATTATAAATAATAAAAGACAGGCGAGGGATTTAAATATGATCCATTTTTGATGAATGGATTTTCCAGCGCTCTCATTCATTAATCAGGACTGCGATAGTTATGGTATATGCAATTATCAAAAGTGGTAAGCGGGAATACAAAGCAACACCTGGTAAAGTATTAGTGTATTATCAACTGGATGCAGAGCCAGGTGATAGCGTGGTGTTTGATCAGGTCTCGCGTGTGGTTAATGATGATCATGTGATACACGGTGAACCTCTTATAGAGGGAGCCAGCGTGCATGCACGTGTTATTAAGCACGAGAAGGAAAAAGGCATCATCGTGTTTCGTTTGAACAGACGCATGCTCTTTCACAGGAAAAACAAGCATCGACTTACATTTACCAGGCTGAGGATTGAGGAAATCATCGTTGGTGATGAGTCATTCAATAAAAGTAGTGCTAATCCAAGGAAAATCAGGCAGGCACAAGCTAATGCGCGTCGGGAGGCTGTTGCTAAACAACCTGATAGAGAAATAGCGCAACCTGTACATGGGCTTGTAGATCAGGAGCTCACTGCTTCAGTAATTAAGCCTGTGGGATCAGTTACTGATTCTGTTGAACCAGTTATTGATCCTGCAGGGTCAGTTGTTGATTCTACTGAATCTACTATCGAGTCTGTGGGTACAGTTATCGAGAAAGAAACCAGGTCAGTAGATTACAATCCACGCTACATATCACAAACGAATAGCCGGAAAAGCAGGATCTGGATGGTGATAATTGCGTTATTATTGCTGTGTGTTCTGTTTTATGCCTGGAATCAGGACTCGTCTTCACCGATACAGGATGAAGCTGTTATTGAAGAAATGCACGAGCCAGCTGATGTTGATTTACGCACAACCAGATCGGTCGATAGCTTCAGTGCACCGATGCAGCCACCTGATTAATATTCTGGAGCATGAAATGTATTTTTTTAAGAACTTTGTAGTCTTTTTTCTGAGCATGATGCTTATGGTTGGTTGTGCAGGTGGAGGCATGGAAAAACAGACACCTGTCATGTCAGGAAAGACAACGGTAGATAAAACCAGCTCTACCTCCACTGAGCAGAAGCGCACAGCGAAGAAAAAATCGACACGGCTTGAATCCACTAAAGCAAAAAAATCCATTGCTAAAAAAACTACAACTAAAAAAATTATAGCTAAGAAATCTGTAGCAAAAAAACCAGCAACAGTTGCTGCAAAGCAGCCCTGTAAAATTGTAGATGATGTGGTTGAATGGGTGTTGGTAAAAGGGGACTGCATAAATGGTTTTGCTGCAGGCAAGGGGGAAGCCAGGAGCGTAGATAGCAAGCGATATTATAATGGCCATTTTGTTAAAGGTGAGTTTTCCGGCCAGGGTACATATACCTGGGGAAACGGTACGCGTTATACCGGCAATTTCAGAAAAGGTAATAAGCATGGTGTTGGTACCTTGCAATACCCAGATGGCAGCAGTTATAACGGTGAACTGGTAAATAATGCCTATCACGGACATGGAACTTATAACGGAGCTGATAAATCACGTTATACAGGGCAATTCAAAAGTGGTCAGTATCATGGCAAAGGTGAATTTCACTGGGGTAATGGTAATCGTTATATTGGTGAATTCAGAAATGGCATAATGTCCGGACAGGGACACTTTATTCGCGCCAATGGTGAGGAATATATCGGTGAATTTGAAAATAATGAAATGAACGGTGAGGGAGCTCATACCTGGCCAAATGGTGAGAAATATACTGGTAGTTTTAAAAATAATAAAATGCATGGTCGTGGTGTTTATACAAATGCAGATGGTACAAGCTATAGCGGTGAATTTAGTAAAGGCAACAAACATGGTCGCGGTAAACTGGTGGGTGATGGGCAGGAAATAGAACAGCGCTGGAATAATGGAAAGAAGATTTCAGATTAAAAATTAAATGAATCCTGCAATTATTATCAGGATCTTAAGTATTTTCTTCAGGGTGGAAGCCGAATATCAATGTGTTGCTGACAGGTAGATAGCCTCAATGGTTTCTAATTAACTATTAGTGCTCATTAAGGAAAATTAAATTCATTCCAAAACATGTGGAAGTAGATATTCAGTGTCATTTTTGTGAAATATTCACAATTCTCTTCATGATTCTCGATCATGGCGATGCTGTTAGTAAAAAAGTGTTGGAGGGAAAATGGAATTAAAGGGGGGGATTAAATATCTCTTGGTCGCAATGATATGTCGGTTAGATTACAAATCACATCCCTGTGAAAGCAATCAATGTTGGCTTGTTTAGAATTTAACAATCACACCTGCTGCCACTACAGTAGCATCACCCACCAGTTTTGCATCTGCGGATAAGCCGCCATCGGCACCGTCTGCCCAGTAAGCAAATGCGGTTGTAGTATCATTAAGTTTGTGATCAATGCCCACTGCCATCATTGTGGGGTCTTCAATACCGACGGTTGGTTCTTCTTCAACGGCGTAAGTTAATTTAATGGTATTGCTGTCGCTTATTTTATGCTTGGCGCTGACCATGAAATTAGTCGTATCAATTGAACCCACTTCTGGTTCAATGTTTTCAGCCGTTATGCCTATGCTTGTGTTACCCAGTTTATAACCCACAACCACTTTTGCAGCAGTGCCAGTGGTATCAACATCCTGGTAGGCCAGCGCGAATGACAGGTCACCAAATTTCATGTCGGCTGCGCCACTCATTATTTCACCCAGGTTGTCTCCG
>JAOUQA010000005.1 GCA_029879605.1 Gammaproteobacteria bacterium | reverse complement strand
TGGCCTTTCTCTCCATGTTGATGTTATGGATAGGCCTGATCAATGCGGCTGCGCTCTGTCGGGCTCGTCGCTGGCTAAACACACTGACCAACCAGTCCGGCATTATTATGAGTTTTAGCCTGATGATGCTGGTTAGCCTTACTGTCTGCCTCGCTGTCCTCGCCATCAATGAATGGATGCAACTAGATGACGTCACCTCACCACTTGGCCATTATTTTCTGGCTCGTATTATGCTAATTAGCGCCGTCATTTATGCCGTGATCCTGCGTTATTTTTACATGCAGCAGCAATGGAAAATTCATATACAGGCTCACTCCAAAGCTGAAATACAGGCACTACGTGCCCGTATCCGCCCCCATTTTCTTTTCAATAGCATGAACACCATTGCCAGCCTTATTGCCATCAGCCCTGACAAGGCAGAAAAAGCCGTGGAAGATTTATCCGATCTTTTTCGTGCCAGCTTGCGCGAAAAAAACTCCAATACACTGGCTGATGAACTCAACCTGACTAAAAGCTATCTTGCTATCGAAACCCTGCGACTGGAAGAACGACTCAGTATTAAGTGGGATATCGATCAGAGCCTAATGGAGGCTGAGATCCCCGCTCTCTGTATACAGCCCCTGGCAGAAAATGCGATTTACCATGGCATAGAGCCCCTGATGGAGGGAGGCACAATCTCTATCACGGCAAGGCCAAAAGATGGCAAGCTTGAACTCTGTGTCAGCAATCCTTTGGGTAATGGCACCATATCGAAACATAATGGTAACCATATGGCCCAGGAAAACATACAGCAGCGTTTACACCTGGTTTATGGCGATAATGCCTCTTTTTCTATAAAAGAAAGAGATGATACATATTCTGTAATATTGGAAATTCCACTGGAAACTAAAACTATTTAGCACCATACTCTACAGGTATCATAAAAAACACCGTTGCTTAAGTTAAACTGTTTTTATTTATAGATATATTAATATGAAAATACTGATCGTTGACGATGAACAATTAGCTAGACAGCGCCTACGCCATATGCTGTCTACTGCTAATGAACACAGCATTGTTGGCGAAGCTGCCAATGGTGAACAGGCGTTAAAACAGGCCCAGAGCCTTAATCCTGACCTTGTATTTATGGATATTCGTATGCCCGGTATGGATGGTATCGAAGCCGCAAATTATTTAAGTCGCATGGAAAGCCCACCTGCCATTATCTTTACCACAGCCTTTAGTGAGCATGCACTGAGTGCTTTTGAAACTCACGCTGTCGCTTATCTACTCAAACCCATCAAACAGGATCAGCTTGATGATGCCATTAAATCTGCAAGTCGTTTAAACCGTGCCCAGATTACAAAACTCAAAAATGATGAAACGCCTAATGCCCGCAGTAAAATTTGTGTGAAGATTCGTGGTACCCTGGAGCTTGTCCCTATTGAAGATATTATTTATTTCAAGGCTGATCAGAAGTATGTCACCCTTCGTACCGAAGACCACGAGTACCTTATCGAAGAATCATTAAAAGCGCTCGAAACTGAATTTGAACACCGCTTCACGCGTATCCACCGAAATGCCCTGGTTGCCGAACATTTTATCAATGGTTTGCAAAAAAATGATCTTGGCCATATCTGCCTAAGCTTTAATCACATTGATGACCTGCTTGAAGTCAGCCGGCGACACCTGCCTTCTATTCGAAAGGCGCTGAAACACGCCAGCAACTAATTTTTACTACGGTTGTATATTTTTAATGAGCCCGGTTCCCCCGCTTAAAAATATAACTATTTTAGTTACACGACCTGAGGGCTCAGCGGATCATCTTTTACAATCCATTACAGATGCGGGTGGCACAGCCTTGCACTATCCTGTAATTCGTATCGATGATATTGATAATGATGGGCACCTTAATAAAATTATCGCCAGTCTCACCTCTTTTAATATCGCTATTTTTATTAGCCCTACCGCTGTAAAAAAAACGCTGTCTAGAATCCGATCTTTACCCACATCACTCACTTTAGCGGCTATTGGTAAAACCACGGCCTCAATTTTAACTATGTCCGGTTATAAAACTGTTATCGTGCCTGACGACTTCAATACCGAGTCATTACTCGAGCACCAGGCCTTTCAGGCTGAAAATATTGCAAATAAATCTATTGTTATTTTTCGCGGCGTTGGTGGCCGTGAGTTACTCGGTGATACACTCTCTCAGCGTGGTGCTACTGTAGTCTATGCCGAAACCTACCAGCGAACCCAAAACAGCCTTGACTCCTTAACCGCCACTCAGCTGTCATCTATCGATGCCTTAACTATTAGCAGTAATGAAGTCCTGCAGGCACTATTCGATCTAACCGATAATAGCCTCAAGCCTTTGCTTACATCAATTTCAGTGGTTGTACCTGGAGAGCGCTCTTTCAAACTCGCCTCTGAACTAGGCTTCAAGAGCATTATAAAATCACAGAATGCCACTGATGAGGCCTGTATTCAGGCTCTTATAAACCACTTTTCTTATCTGGCCATTCACTAGCTATAGTTATGCCTTTTCTGAGATAATCAACATTAATTACCTGGCCGATGGATAAATAATTATGGGACGCTTTATTACACTTATCCTAATTTCTATTGCCGTAATAACCGGCTTTTTCATGTACCGTGTAAATGATGTTGGTTACTTGACCGCTGGTATAGGCGAATATTCTTTCAAAACCACCCTGTTAGTTGCTGGCGCAGCCCTGCTTACAGGTGCTTTTATTCTGTTGTTGCTGATCAAGTTTCTTTTATTGCTACACAAGATTGTTCAATATTTTGGTGCGCAGCGAAAAACCCGACTGTTAGAAAAAGCCCGTCTTTCTTTATCACAGGGTTTGATCGAGCTTGCTGAAGGCCGTTTTCCTGAGGCAGAAAAACTGTTGTTAAAACAGGTCAAATATAATGATAATGCGCTGCTCGCCTACCTTTCTGCAGCACGTGCCGCACAGCAACAGGGCGAACATGAACGTCGAGATGATTATTTACGAAAAGCGCACAAAATTACACCTACTGCAGAAATTGCAATCGGCCTAACAAAAGCAGAGCTGCAACTAGCCCATGAGCAGTACGAACAGGCCCTGGCCAACCTGACTCATCTCTATGAAGTTTCGCCTAAGCACGCCTATGTCATCAGATTACTGCTGAAAACTTATCGTCGCTTATCCGACTGGAACAATATTCATGCTTTATTGAACGATGTTAAGCATCTTCATATCATGAGTGACGATAAAATACTTAAGATCGAACTGGAGTCCTGGCATGGACTGTTATCAGAACTTGCCCAGAAAAATGATCTTGCTCTATTAACCAGGGGCTGGGATAAACTTCCCAGTAGACTCAAAGTTCATACTGATCTTGTAAGGCATTACTCTACACTGCTTTTAGATCTTGATGCTCAAGCACAGGCCGAACAAGTCTTACGGCAGCATCTGTCTTCACACTGGTCAGAGCCCTGTATCGTTCTCTATTCCAGACTCAATGTTGCCATCGATAATTATCAGCTTGAACAAGTAGAGACATGGTTACAGAGCCATCAACACAACGCTTACCTGTTACTTGCTTTGGGTAAACTTTGCTTAAATAACAAACTATGGGGTAAAGCAAGACACTACCTGGAAGCCAGTCTTTCAACGAATGCTTTGCCAGAAACATATCTGAAACTGGCCCAGCTTCTCGAACAACATATGGATGAGGCCAAACTGTCTGAAACTTATTATCGAAAAGGACTGGAGTGCCTGGCAGGTGAACACCATCATGATGCTGTTACCCCTTCAGCAATATCCGAGGATAATAATGCCCGACCTAGCCTGAAAATTGTTCAGTCTGAAAAACTGTAGTTAATTACCCGGCTTGGTTATTCCCATCGCCCTTAGGGCGTCATCTGAATACTCAAACGAGTCAGAGTATATCTGGCTTTCTGGCAGGCCCTTTTCATAAAAAGCCTCCATGCCAGATTTAATCATCGGCGGGGGTCCACTTAAATATATATCGTAGCCAGACAGATCCGGATATTCATCTACCACGGCCTCGTGAACGTACCCTGTTTTGCCCTGCCAATCATCACCTGCTTCTGGCTGCGATAACACAGGGGTATACTTCAAATTATTGTGCTCTGCCAGCCAGCCCTTGACCATCTCATCCATGTACAGGTCTCGTTTCGCACGAACACCGCAGAACAAATGTATCGGCTTATCAATACCTACTTTAAACGCGTGCTCCAGCATGCCTTTCAATGGCGCGAACCCGGTACCTCCACCCACCAGAATAATTGGTCGATCTGAATCTTCACGCAAATAGTAGCTACCGAGGGGGCCCTCGATCTTGAGCAGGGTTTTTTCCTTCATTTCCTGGAAGACATAGTCACCAAAATGACCGTCTGGCACATGGCGTATATGCAGTTCAATCAAATCATCATCATGTGGTGCATTAGCAATGGAAAAGGCGCGTCGTTTACCGTCTTTTAATATAATTTCCAGATACTGCCCTGCCAGAAATTGCATGCGCTCTGTCTCGGGCAATTTCAGCTCTATTTTCATAATATCGTGGGTAAGCAACTGCATATGCTCAACTCGGCATGGCAGGGTTTTAATTTCAATATCTTCACTCTCGGTAATCTCTGTGACCTCAATTTCGAGATCGGAGCAGGCCATCGCCTGGCAAAATAGAGTTTTCCCCTGGTTATGTAACTCCAGTGCACCCGCTTTCAATGCCTCTTCTTCATAAGCCACCTTTCCTGAAATCAGCTCGCCTGCACATTTTCCACAGGCACCATTACGGCAACCGTAGGGCAAACCAATACCCTGTCGCAGGGCTGCATCCAGAACGGTTTCATTTTCTTCAATGGTAAATACATGCCCTGAAGCGGGCACTGAAACGCGATGACTCATGAAATCTTATTGTCCACTAAATACACTAAATGAAAAGGCGTCTCATTTTACTTTCTTTTTCAAACAAATGTAATCACTTATAATACGGGTACTTACTACATATCTACACAGGAATGCTCTACTATGGCGCGATTAAAAGTTTTCAGTACTGGTATTTGTCCTATTTGTGAAAAAACCAAGCACTTACTCAAAAAATGGGGCATTCCATACGATGAGATTCGTATTGATACTGATATGGCGGGTCGCCGCGAATTTATCGATAAAACTAACGGTGCTCGCACCGTTCCGCAAATTACCATCGATGATCAATGGATTGGTGGTTTCACCGAACTTACCGAATTACACATGGACGATGAGCTTGATCATCTAATGGAATAGACTCTTATTTCCAGACCACATAATTAGCGTCGTATTTTTTACTCTGAGTTATAAAAAAATTTTAACTCTCAGTTTAATCGACTATAGTTTTTTACATCTCTATCATCTTCAGATGAGCGCCTGATTAATTATCACTGAGAAGGCTTTGCCTTGGTGGAGAGGAATTTATTATTTTACTGACCGATTCCTAGCTCGTCCCAGATGGCATCAATTTTATTTTTTACACTTGTATCCATCGCTATTGGTACTCCCCACTCACGACTGGTTTCACCGGGCCATTTATTGGTCGCATCAATACCTACTTTGGAACCAAGGCCGGATACTGGTGAAGCAAAATCAAGATAATCAATAGGCGTATTTTCAACCAGTGTGAAATCACGTATCGGGTCAACTCGTGTGGTCATTGCCCAGATAACGTCTTTCCAGTCACGGGTATTTACATCATCATCAACCACTATTACAAACTTGGTGTACATAAACTGACGCAAAAAAGACCATACCCCCATCATCACCCGCTTGGCATGGCCAGGATACTGTTTTTTCATGCTCACTATTGCCAGACGATAAGAGCAACCTTCGGGCGGTAAATAAAAATCAACAATCTCAGGAAACTGTTTTTGCAATATCGGTACAAACACTTCATTAAGCGCAACACCAAGTACAGCCGGTTCATCTGGTGGCCTGCCCGTATAGGTAGTGTGATAAATTGGGTCTTTCCGGTGTGTTATACGCTCAATAGTAAACACGGGAAAATACTCAACCTCATTGTAATAACCAGTATGGTCACCAAATGGTCCTTCTTCGGCCATTTCATCGGGATAAATAAATCCTTCAAGTACATATTCTGCCGATGCAGGTACCTGCAAATCACTTAAGCCACATTTTACGACTTCTGTTTTGCTGCCACGTAGCAGGCCTGCAAAACCATACTCAGACAGAGTATCAGGAACAGGTGTGACAGCACCGAGAATAGTTGCAGGGTCTGCACCTAATGCAACGGCGATTGGAAATGGTTCACCAGGATTTTTTTTCTGCCAGTCGCGAAAATCCAGCGCGCCACCACGATGTGAAAGCCAGCGCATAATCACCTTATTTCTGGCAATAACTTGCTGGCGATAGATACCCAGGTTCTGTCTTTCTTTTTCCGGGCCGCGGGTAACTACCAGACCCCAGGTAATCAATGGTGCCACATCACCTGGCCAGCATGTTTGAACAGGAATATTCGCCAGGTCAACATCCTCGCCTTTGATAACAATATCCTGACAGGGTGCTTTTTTTATTTCTTTTGGCGCCATATTCAAGACCTGTTTGAATACGGGCAGCTTTTCCCAGGCATCCTTCATGCCCTTCGGTGGATCTGGCTCTTTCAGAAATGCGAGCAACTTCCCGACTTCCCTTAGCGCTTCGACACTTTCCTCACCCATACCCATAGCAACGCGTTTCGTAGTGCCAAACAAATTTGCCAGTACAGGGACATTTGAATTTTTTACCTTTTCAAAAAGCAGTGCGGGTCCGCCTGCCTTCAGTGTGCGATCACAAATTTCTGTAATTTCTAGATACGGATCAACTTCCTGCTTAATACGCCGAAGCTCACCCTGTGATTCGAGTTGCTCGATAAAATCACGCAGGTCGGTATATTTCATCGGTACACTTTTCTAATCTAGGTGTCGATGTTAGTTGCGGATAATGCATTATTTTCGATGAATTCACGACGAGGCTCTACCTGGTCACCCATTAAGGTCGTAAAGACTTCATCTGCAGCAACCGCATCTTCGATCTGCACCTGCAACATACGTCGGGTCTCTGGATTCATCGTCGTTTCCCACAGCTGTTCCGGATTCATCTCACCCAGACCTTTATAACGCTGAATATTCAACCCCTTGCGCGCCTGTTCCATCAGCCACTCCATGACTTCAACGAAGGTGCTGACTGCACACTGTTTATCTGCACGTTCGATATAAGCATCTTCAGCCAGAAGCGTATCCAGCTTGTCACCCAGTGTGGCCAGGGACTGATAATCGGAGGAAGTAAAAAAGTCCTTCCCCAGATAATAACTATGATCCAGCCCATGCATCTGTCGAATCATTTCCAATACAGGTTTACCTTCATCATCGGACTTCATTTCATAACGGTAGAAAATACCTGATAGTTTATATTTTTCTAATAAATTCAGTAGTTTATCTGCATATTGCTGGAGTTTTTCAGTATTAGCAACATCATCTTCATGAATACCGTTCAGGTTAATCATTTCCTGAAGAATATTGATATCTGTTCGTCTGGCCAGGCGCTGAATGGCTGAGCGTGTGATCAGGTAGTTTTTCGCCAGGTCTTCCAGGGCTGTATCCGACAGTGCTGGCGCACTTTTGCTTACATATAATTTTGAACCATCCAAAGCCAGCTGTAATAGATGTGCATTTAACTCTTCATCATCTTTAACGTAACGTTCCTGCTTACCTTTTTTTACTTTATATAGTGGCGGTTGCGCAATATAAATATGGCCACGTTCAACCAGCTCTTTCATCTGCCGATAGAAGAAGGTTAGTAACAGGGTGCGTATATGGGAGCCGTCAACGTCGGCATCGGTCATAATAATAATACGGTGATAACGCAATTTATCAGGATTATATTCATCCTTACCTATACCACATCCGAGTGCCGTAATAAGCGTGCCAACTTCAGCTGAAGCCAGCATTTTATCAAAACGCGCTTTCTCAACATTCAGGATCTTACCTTTGAGCGGTAATATCGCCTGTGTTTTTCTAGAGCGACCCTGCTTGGCCGAACCACCCGCAGAATCACCCTCCACCAGGTACAATTCACACAGGCTTGGGTCTTTTTCCTGGCAATCAGCCAGTTTACCCGGTAAGCCCGCGATATCCAGCGCACCTTTTCTACGTGTCATTTCACGAGCTTTTCGAGCTGCTTCGCGGGCACGGGCGGCATCAATGATTTTAGCTGTAATCGCTTTCGCTTCAGCGGGTTTTTCGAGCAGGAATTCCTGAAGTTTTTCAGCCATTGTCGATTCAACAATACCTTTAACCTCAGAAGACACGAGCTTATCTTTGGTCTGTGATGAGAATTTAGGATCAGGTACCTTAACAGATAAAACGGCGGTAAGGCCTTCACGGGCATCATCACCTGATACATTTACCTTGCTCTTGGCAATAATACCTTCTTTTTCCATATACTGGTTCAAGCTACGGGTTAACGCCCCCCTGAAGCCAGCGATATGTGTACCACCATCTTTCTGTGGAATATTATTAGTAAATGGGAAAATGCTTTCCTGATAGGAATCATTCCATTGTAGGGCGACTTCAACGACAACATTATCCTTTTCCGCTGTAAAATGGATGACCGTTTCATGCAGCGGTGTTTTATTCTTATTTAAGTGTTCTACAAACGAGCGAATACCACCTTTATATTCAAATACATCCTCTTTATCGGTACGCTCATCTTTGAGAACAATGCGTACGCCTGAATTCAGGAATGAAAGTTCGCGCAGTCTTTTAGCCAGGATATCGTAATGATATTCAACATCCCTAAATATGGCCTCACTAGCCCAGAATCTTAACTCAGTACCCGTTTTGTCAGTTTCACCAATAACTTTTAATGGTGCGACCGGGTCACCCATTGCGTATTCCTGCTGATGGATTTCACCACCACGTTTAATAGTGAGTACCAGTTTCTCTGACAGTGCATTTACAACTGAAACCCCTACACCATGTAGACCGCCGGATACCTTGTAGGAATTATCATCAAACTTACCGCCGGCGTGCAGCACTGTCATAATAACTTCTGCTGCAGAACGGCCTTCTTCTTCGTGAATATCAACAGGAATACCGCGACCATTGTCTGTGACTGTTATCGAGGCATCATTATGAATTTTAACGTTGATTTCTGAGCAATGACCGGCGAGCGCTTCATCGATAGCATTATCGACAACCTCAAATACCATATGATGCAACCCTGTACCATCATCGGTATCACCAATGTACATTCCAGGGCGTTTTCTAACTGCATCTAACCCTTTTAGCACCTTAATATTCGAGGAATTATATGTATCTTTTGAGCTCATTGAATTACCCATTTTTCCAGTAGGTCTGCATTATATCAGGTCTTTTAGCTGTCCCTGTTCCACGTGGAACATTTTTTTAGTTGCCCAGGCAGACAGATCAATCTGTTCAGCTTCGATAGCTGTAATAAACAGCTGTACCTGCATTTTAGCCAACACCTTGAGGATTTTTTGCCTGTGGTTAGAATCCAGCTCTGCCGCAAGATCATCGTACAGCAGTATACAATTTCTTCCTGTACTTTCAGTAAACTGTTGCGCCTGTATTAGCCGTAAAAGCGCAACTAGCGTTTTCTGCTGTCCTCTTGAAATTCCGGTTTGTGCTGACTGGCCATCCACTTTTATATTCAATTCTGCCCTGTGCGGCCCATATTGAGTAAGCCCTTTCATACGATCCTTGTGTAGCTCGTTCTGTAATAACTCAATTAAACTCGTTGATTCCGGCCAGCCTCGCTTGTACATCATCTCAACAGTCTGACCTTTAAAGAACTCAGTAACCAATTCATTAAAGTATGGCGCTAGATTAGCAAGGTATTTCCCTCTTAAGGTATCAATATAAGTTGCCATATCAAAGAGTTCTCTATCCCATAAAGAACAGTAGGCGTTATTTTGTCTGGATTTTAAAGCCGCATTACGCTGTGATAGTGCTCTTTTATACCTTTGCCAGACGCTGTAATAATTATGTTCCACGTGGAACACGCCCCAGTCTATATATTGACGACGTTGCAAAGGACTCCCTGTTATTAATTTGTAGCTATCGGGGTGAATTGCCAGCACAGGAAATAGTGTAGCAATATCAGCGACTCTTTTTATAGGTTGATGGTTAGCACGTACTTCAAGCTTATTTCTACTTCGCTGTATACCAAGTGGAATGATGTTTTCGTAATCGGTATTTATACGCGCAACTAGCTGAAGTTGTGAAGATTGGCGATTGATAAGATCCGTAATCTGAGGGGTTCTGAAAGATCTTAAGTGACTCAAATAATAGATTGCTTCGAGCAGGCTTGTTTTACCCGAGGCATTGACACCTGTAATAAGATTTACACCCTCGACCGGCTTGAAATTAACTTTTCGTAAATTTCTAAAATCCTGGATCTGTAACTGCAATAAATGCATAACAGTCCTTTAATTTAACCAGGACTAAAGACGCATAGGCATGATGACATATTTACAATCAGGTTGATCAGGATAGGTCAACAAACAACTACTGTTCGAATCTCTAAGCGTGAGCTGTACCGCACTCGAATTGGTCGCATTCAAAGCGTCAATCATATAATTAACATTGAAACCAATTTCGAGGCTATCGCCTTTGTAATCGACCTCAAGATCAACATCGGCCTCTTCCTGATCTGGATTATGTGCTTCCAGTCTAATTAAATTACTTTCCAGGATCAGGCGTATACCACGATATTTCTCATTAGAAAGTATTGATGCACGAATAAGAGCCTGCTTAAAACCGTCTCGGTCAGCAGTCATTATACATTTACCATCATCAGGAATAACACGATTGTAATCAGGAAAACGGCCATCGATTAATTTTGAGGTAAATCTAATATTATTAAGTTGTACACGTAAGTGGTTGTTACTTAAAAATATTTTTACCATTTCGTCACTATTACCGAGCAATCTTGCTAACTCGATAACCCCCTTGCGGGGCAAAATAACCTGTTTAATATCGGCCAGTTCAAATTCCGTCTGTTTTTCACAATAGGCGAGTCGATGGCCATCGGTTGCTACCGCTCTCAGAATATTTGAACTAACTTCCAGCATTAACCCATTAAGGTAATAACGAACGTCCTGCTGTGCCATTGCAAAAGAAGTTTTATCGATAATATCTTTTAGTGTGTTTTGTGAAACCTCAAATTCAGACGTAGTGCTTATTTCATCGAGTGATGGATAATCACTGGCAGGAAGCGTTACCAGTGAAAAACGACTACGGCCAGACTGGATCATGGCTTTATCATCCTTAATAGTAATATCAATCATTGATTCAGCAGGCAGTGATTTACAGATATCCAGTAATTTTCTTGCCGGTACTGTTATTTCACCGGGTTGATCAATCACCATATCTAGGAAAGTGACAAATTCAATTTCCAGATCTGTTGCAGTAAGAGATAAAGAATTGCTGGTGGTTTTAATCAATACATTAGATAACGCAGGCATTGTCTGGCGTTTTTCAACGGCCCCAATTATTTGCTGTAATGAATTGAGTAGATTATCCCTTTGAATTTGAAATTTCATTTTAATGCCTTAATTAATATTAGTTCTTTTTATTTATATTCTGTTGTTACTATTAGTATCCCTTCTAATTCGGGA
This sequence comes from Gammaproteobacteria bacterium, assembly GCA_029879605.1. Classification (GTDB taxonomy): domain Bacteria; phylum Pseudomonadota; class Gammaproteobacteria; order SZUA-229; family SZUA-229; genus JAPHQX01. Next base: position 6,708 of record JAOUQA010000005.1, on the reverse strand, counting down.
TAAAGCAAAATAACTTTTATTATTCAATAACTTAAATTAAAAAGGTAGATATAAATACAGGGGTTATACATCTGCTATCCTGTAGACCATCTGTGGATAAGTTTGTGGTCTGATTTCTTCTACAATTTTTAAAGAGCTTAATAATAGGTTATACACAAGTTATTGTTAATTACTTAAAACACGCATCATATTGGTGTAATCTTCGCTTATTTTCGCGTCAGAGTCTCTAAGTTCGGCGATCTTTCTGCAGCCGTGCAGTATTGTAGTATGATCCCTTCCACCAAAGGCATCACCTATTTCAGGAAGGCTGTGATTAGTGAGTTCCTTGGATAGAGCCATGGCCAACTGACGAGGTCGAGTAATAGATCGGCTTCTGCGACTCGATAATAAATCGGAAGTGCGAATTTTGTAATACTCGGCAACCGTTTTCTGAATATTTTCAATAGTGATTGTTTTATCCTGTAGAGCTATTAAATCACGCAGTGCATCTTTGGCTAAATCGAGGGTGATGGGGTTTTTGGTAAAATTGGCCGTTGCCATAACGCGGCGGAAGGCGCCTTCAAGTTCACGAATATTTGAACGGATTCGCTTGGCAATGAAAAAGGCAACTTCACTGGGAAAGTCGAGATGATGCTCTTCTGCTTTTTTCTGCAAAATGGCGACTCGCGTTTCCAGCTCAGGTGGTTCAATACAGACAGGAAGGCCCCAGCCAAATCTTGAGCGTAAGCGCTCTTCCAGGCCTTCAACTTCTTTAGGGTAACGATCACAGGTCAGGATAATCTGGCTACCAGATTCAAGTAAGGCATTGAAAGTATGGAAAAATTCTTCCTGAGACCGCTCTTTACCAGCGAAAAACTGGATATCATCGATTAGCAGGGCGTCCAGAGAACGATAGTGCTGTTTGAAATCATCAATGGCGTTGTGTTGCAGGGCTTTAACCATATTACCGACAAAACGCTCTGAATGGAGGTAAGCAATGCGGGCATTGGGGTTCTTTTTCAGCATCATGTTGCCAATGGCATGAATAAGATGCGTTTTACCTAAACCAACACCGCCGTACATAAAAAGCGGGTTGTAGGCATGACCCGGGTTCTCTGCAACCTGTAAGGATGCCGCTTTTGCCAGTTGATTTGATTTGCCTTCGACAAAACTATCGAAAGTAAACATAGGGTTAAGATTATGCTCGATTGGCCGTTGCTGCTGGGCCGTTAATTTTTGAGGTTCGAATGACAGCGGCCTGACGGTATTTTCTTTAATAGCGGCCTTCGGTTTTTGCTGTGAGCCAATTTCTATATTGAGAGAAATATCACTGGCACCAATATCCCTGAGAATACCCTGAATTTGATCACAGAAATTCTGTTTTACCCAGTCCAGCACAAAACGGTTGGGAGCAAGCAGGGTAATGGATGCCTCTTCTTCCCTGATTTGTAGCGGTCGAATCCAGGTATTGAGCTGCTGGTCAGATAGCTTCTGTTCTAGCTGTTGCAGACAAATTGGCCAAAATGCAGCGCTCAAGGAAGCGGTTCTCCGTAACGAAAACAGTCATAAATTAAAGAAGGAGCAAGGATTCTATACCTGTTGTCAGGAGTTATCCACAGGCAAAAGCTAATATAAAAAGACAAATATCTAACTTGTTGAAATACGGTGGAATTAGGCTTTGACTAAATAACATCTCATCAGTAAAATGCGCGGTTCGCTGGATCACTAATAGTTATAGGTTTAAAAGCAATGAAAAGAACATTTCAGCCCAGTTGTTTGAAAAGGGCAAGAACTCACGGTTTTCGCGCACGTAGTCGTACACTGGGTGGCAGAAAAGTATTAAAAGCACGCCGTGCAAAAGGCCGTCATAAGCTGACAGTATAAAGCTAGCTAAGTTACAGGTTAGCTTTCGTGCAAAACGCTCGCTTACCGAAAGAGGCCAAATTACTCAATGCTGCGGCATTTAATCGAGTATTTGAGAAATCGGTGAGCTCAAGCGATCAGTACTTTACCGTTCTGGCCAGACCCAATGAACTGGAACAACCACGACTTGGGATGGCCATTTCTAAACGCAAGATAAAACTTGCAGTAACGAGAAATCGGCTTAAACGCATAATTCGAGAAAATTTTCGCTTATCACAGCAAAATACTAATGCTGATTATGTCGTGATGGCTGGCAGGCAAGGCGCAACGGGCACAAATCAGGAGTTGAGAAAATCCCTGGAGAAACACTGGGGACGACTGAAAGAAAAATGCGCCGACTTTTAATAGCACTAATTCGATTTTACCAACTGGCCATTAGTCCCTACTTTGTGTCAGCATGCCGTTTTACCCCCACCTGTTCTACCTATGCAATTGACTCTGTGCGTTGTCATGGAATTTTTCGTGGTAGCTGGCTGGCGCTGTGCCGCATAGGACGCTGCCGTCCAGGCTGTGAAGGCGGTTACGATCCTGTGCCCTGCTGTGAACACACAGAAAAAAAGATTGAAAAACCAGGCCTGAAGAACAGGCCATCACCGGAAAGCCATTAACAATGGAAAATCAAAAAACATTACTTTATTTTACTTTGTTCTTCCTTATCTATCTGCTGTGGGCGCAGTGGCAAATGGATTATGGTCCAAAACCGGCTACCCCCACAGTTGTAGAAAATACAGAAAATAAAACAGTTATCGACAGTGTTGATAGTAATGTGCCTATGGCAGCTTCAACAACAGGAACCAGTAATGTAGCAGCACAACCGGCACAATTAATATCAGCGCAACGCATCAAGGTTATTACTGATGTGCTGGAAATAGAAATAGATACTCGTGGTGGTGATGTTCGCAGAGCTACATTAAGAAAATATGCTATTGATGCAAAAAAACCGGAAGAAAAAATTGTATTGCTGACAGATGAAGAAGTTGATTTTCATATAGCGCAATCTGGGCTAGTTTCGGTAAACAAGGAAACGGCGCCAACACATAATGATATATATAGTGCAGAACAGACAACATACCGTCTGGCTGAAGGTGTTAATGAAATAGAAGTACCATTGCACTGGACTGGATCAGATGGTACTAAGGTAACAAAGCTTTATACCTTCCGCAGAAATGATTACGCCATCAATGTCGATCATAAGGTAGTAGCAGGACGAAATGGCTGGAGCGGTAGCCAGTACATGCAGCTATTTCGAAGCAAGCCTTCAGACAAGGGAGGCTCAGCATTTATTTATACCTATACCGGCGGCGTTATTTTTAATGACGAAATTAAATATGAAAAAATTGATTTTGATGATCTGCAGGAAGAAAACCTGAAAAAGGAACTGGATAAGGGCTGGCTTGCAATGATCCAGCACTATTTCCTGGCGGCCTGGATACCAGAGGGTGAAGGAAAAAATTTATATTTTAGTCGCTATACCCCGCAAACAGAGCATTATGTATTAGGTGTGCGCTCGTCAGCAAAACGTCTAATGCCTAATGAACAGGCAGAATTTAATAGCCGATTTGTCACTGGACCTAAACTTCAGTACAAACTGGAAGAAGTTGAACCAGGCCTCGAGCTAACGGTTGATTATGGCGTACTCACCATTATTGCAAAACCACTGTTCTGGTTGCTCAATGTATTCCACACCTGGTTTGGAAACTGGGGATGGGCCATTATATTCCTGACCCTTACAGTCAAAGGCATGTTTTATAAGCTGTCAGAGATGAGTTACAAATCAATGGCAAAAATGCGCAAGGTAGCACCGCGCATGAAGCAGATGAAAGAACAGTATGGTGATGATCGTCAGGCAATGAGCAAGGCGATGATGGAGATGTATAAGCGTGAAAACATCAATCCGATGGGCGGCTGCCTGCCGATACTGGTACAGATACCTGTTTTTATTTCGCTCTACTGGGTACTGCTGGAAAGTGTAGAAATGCGCCAGGCACCTTTTGCGCTGTGGCTGGATAATCTATCGGCAAAAGACCCCTATTTTGTATTACCGGTAATAATGGGTATATCGATGTATGTTCAGCAAAAGCTGAATCCAGCACCGATTGATCCAATCCAGCAGAAAGTTTTCCAGTATATGCCGATTGCATTTACCTTTATGTTTGCCTTCTTCCCGTCCGGCCTGGTTTTATACTGGGTAGTGAACAACCTGTTATCGATTCTGCAGCAGTATGTCATTACAAAACGGATAGAAAACGCGAAGTAATAAGGACGGATAACCCCTCATAGTGAGTGGTCGGTATGTCAGAAAAAGATACGATAGCCGCAATTGCCACAGCTCCTGGACAGGGTGGTGTTGGCATAGTGCGCGTATCAGGTGATCTTGCTCTTAGCATTGCCGAGCAATTAATCGGTAAGCTTCCTACCCCGCGAAACGCACACTACACCGCATTTAAGAAAGAAAACAATGAAACCATTGATAATGGCATCGCATTGTTCTTCAAGGCGCCGCATTCATTTACCGGTGAAGATGTACTTGAATTACAGGGGCATGGTGGACCGGTTGTCCTCGATATATTACTAAAGCGAGTATTATCGCTGGGCGCGCGACCTGCCAGAGCCGGCGAATTCAGTGAGCGCGCCTTTCTTAATAATAAAATAGATCTTGCTCAGGCCGAGGCAATTGCTGATTTGATCGAAGCAGAAAGTGCTGAAGCTGCACGTGCTGCAATGCAATCATTAGATGGTGAATTTTCCCAGGAAATAAACAACCTGGTAGAACAACTAACCCAGCTTCGCATTCATGTCGAAGCAGCGCTCGATTTTCCTGAAGAAGAAATTGATTTTCTTGCCGATAAGGTAATAGAAAATAAGCTGAATAAAGTAATAGAAAAGTTACAGCAAGTCCAGTCTGCGGCAAATCAGGGCCGCTTATTAAAAGAAGGAATGATCGTAGTCATTGCGGGAAAGCCCAATGCGGGTAAATCAAGTCTGCTCAATCAGCTTGCAGGACAGGAATCCGCTATTGTTACTGATATACCAGGAACTACTCGGGACATTTTACGTGAGCATATTCAAATTGATGGACTACCGTTACACGTCATAGATACTGCAGGCCTGCGTGAGAGCGAAGACGTAGTTGAGCAGGAGGGCGTCAAGCGCGCCAGACAGAGTTTTGAAAAGGCCAATCGTATTCTCTACGTGGCAGATATTGATGATGAAGATCAGAACATGCTTAAAAGCCTGCCGAGAAATATCGGTATTACCAAGGTATATAACAAAATCGACAAAGTAAATCGTAAGGCCGAAATTTATACCGAGACGATTGAAGGTGGAACAGTCGTTACTGATGTTTATTTATCAGCGAAAACAGGCGAAGGCATTGACCTGTTGAAGCAGCATTTAAAAAAATGCATGGGTTATGAAAATCGAGTGGAAGGAAAATATATGGCGAGACGCCGGCATATGGAAGCGATTGAGGCAGCTGCAGAATATCTACAGCTAGCCGCTAAAAATTTAGAATATAAACAGGGCGAGCTGGTAGCAGAAGAGCTTATGCTGGCACAGAATCAGCTTGCAAGCATAACAGGTGAATTCAGTAGTGATGATTTACTCGGCAGGATTTTTTCAGATTTCTGTATAGGTAAATAATTAACATACCTAATTAACTCCTCAAGTTTTCCTAACACAACCGTAATAAACGAAGACCAGAATTGGCTTCGCTAAATTACTAGTTCAATAAACAGGAAAACAATGATGAAGCTACAAAAAATAATAATGGCAGCAGCCATTGGCATGCCTTGCGTTGTACAGGCGGCACAGGTTGAAGGTGAGAAACTTGAGATATATGGAAAAATTCACGTTTCAATAAATAGTGCTGATATCGATGATCCCGCAGTAACTACAAAAGATGGCATGAGTATTTCAAGCAACTCATCACGCTTTGGATTTAAAGGTAAATTACCAACAGAAAGCGACATAGATGTAATATGGCAAATGGAACAGGAAGTGGCCCTTGATGACCATAGCGCTGGCTCCTTCACAAATCGTAATTCATTTATTGGTCTTGGTAGTGGTGAACACAGATTGGTAGTTGGTATTCACGATACACCATTTAAGAGTGTTGCCTCTAACTGGGGTGTGTTTGGCGATAGCGTTGCTGAGCGCCGCTCAATACTTGGAGCCAGCTATAACAAGGGCAACCAGCTGAATGAACGCGTCAAAAATATGATGATGTATCAGTTTAAAAATAAAACAACCAAAATTCAGGCAATGTATGCCATTGATCCAGAAGCAGGCTCGCCAGGCGTAACTGACGACAATACGGCAAAAATGAGTGGAATTGGCGCCTGGTTTAATGTTTCAGGCATCAAGCTGTCTTTTGGCTGGGAAGACTGGAAAAATCACAGTGTGATTGTTGATGGTAATGCTTACCGTGTGGCCGCAAGCTATGATGCAGGCGCACATACCTTTGGTGTGATTTTCGAGAATATTGATACCGATGCAGTAACGGCAACAGCTAATGCACTAGCGTTTAAACGTTCTGCCTCAGGTGTTAACTGGAAGTGGAAATTTAGCGATAAGGCCGATTTTCGTGCACAGTACCTGGTAGCAAACAGTGCAGATAATACGACCGATACAGGCGCTAACAAGCTGGGTCTGGGCGTATTCTACTCACTGGAAAAAAAGGCCAAGGTATATTTTGCCTATGCCAAGACCAGCAACGATGCCAATGCTAAATTTCAGGCAGTTGACGGTGGCCATGGCGATGAAGTAAAAACAGTAAATGGTGGCGTACCGAGTGCAATGTCAGTA
>JAOUQA010000137.1 GCA_029879605.1 Gammaproteobacteria bacterium | reverse complement strand
CTAATTTTTGCTGGCTTTGAAAAATAGTCCTGATAACAAATTTATCGATAATCAGAGACAAATATAAATAATCGTACTAAAAAGATAGTATTGATTGAAATAATGTTTTTTGCTGGGATTAATTAACTTAAATACTTCTCGAAGAGAAGCAGGCGAACCACCCCAATTAATGATTGTGGGTAAATATTAGACATATCGTGAGGAAAAAACGATGGATTTTATGTATACAATTGTTGATTTTTTTCAGTCTGGCGGAACATTTATGTACCCCATCCTGATTGTTTTTGCCCTGGGGTTGGCAATTGCAGCAGAGCGTTATGTCAAACTGAATACCATACGTAGGTCAAATCAGAAAATGTGGGATCAGCTTCAGCCTGTTTTAGCTGAAGGTGATTTTGATACCGCACGACAGATGACAGCTGAAGATGAAACCAACTCTGCTGTGGGTCAGTTATTAAGCATGGGTCTGGCAAGGCAGGGGGCTGTTCGACGACGGGATGATATTGAAATTGCTATGGAAGAGAGCATGATGGAAATTATTCCTCAGCTTGAAAAAAGAACCCCTTATGTTGCTCTGTTTTCAAATATATCCACACTATTAGGTCTGCTTGGAACCATTATGGGTCTGATTGAAGCATTTACTGCTGTGGCAAATGCTAACCCGGCAGAAAAAGCTGACTTACTTTCGGCCAGTATTTCAGTCGCGATGAATACAACAGCTTTCGGTCTGATGGCCGGTATTCCCTTGTTAATAGTGCATACTATCCTGACATCAAAAACTGGTGAGATTATTGATAGCCTGGAAATGGCTTCAGTTAAAACACTCAATATTATTTCAGAGGCAGCTAAACGTAAGGCTGGTTAAGTATGTCTAGAAGAAGTCATGCTCGTCATAAGTCAAAAGAGCCACCAGAGTTAGACGTTACTACGTTTCTTAACCTGATGGTAATTTTAATACCATTCCTGTTGATTACCGCAGTATTTACTCGTGTCACAATACTTGAGCTGAATATGCCTGCTTCTGCTGGTGGAGCTGCTAATGATAAGCCTAAAATCAATGTAGAAGTCATTGTTCGTAAAAATAAATTACAACTGGGTAATGGTCGTAGCATTATAGCCAATATACCTAATATTGAAGATCAGTATGATATCCAGCGTCTTTCTGAGTTATTACAACAACTCAAAGAAAATTATCCTGAGAAAGAAGATTCAACTGTTTTAATGGAGCCCAGTGTTGAATACCGCTACCTGGTACAGATTATGGATGCTTTACGTGGTACGGACCCACAACTAGATGAAAATGGTAACCCGGCAGGACCCAGGATAATTTTATTTCCTGATATTTCGGTAGGAGATGCGCCATGAAAACCTCTCGCCGTATGAAGCGCATGTCCAGGAAATCAAAAAAAGCACCTGCAATGAATCTTACTTCACTGATGGATGTATTTACCATACTGGTTTTCTTCCTGCTATCGAGTTCTTCTAGTGGTGTGGTCATTGAGGTTCCTAAAGAAATAGTAATACCTTCCTCAGTCGTAGAAACAGAACCCCGTGAAACCATTATTGTTAAGGTCTCAAATACAATGATATTTATACAGGGTGAGCCAGTCGTTGAGATGTCAGAAGTCATCAATAGTAAGCAAGCAATAATTCCCGAGATAGGAACTCGCCTTGCTGAATTACGAAAAACAGTTATTGGTGTTACAACTAAAAAAGTTTATGAAAGTAAGGAGGTCACCATACTGGCGGATGAAACCGTTCCTTTCAAAATACTAAAAAAAGTAATGGGCACATGTTCTGGCATGGGGTTTGAAAATATTTCCCTGGCAGTCATACAGAAAGCCACTCAAAGCCAATGATATACATTAATTATTTGTAAGATGCACATGGAATAGTTTAACTCTGTGAATACTGAATCATCCATACTCCCAGGCGAAGCAGAACTGCATCAGGAAATTGAGCGAGCACAGGTCGAACTCAATAAACTTGAACAGTCATTACAGTCTGTTCTTAACCAGCTTGACAATGAAGCTGGTGTTAAAGAGCGATTTGATGCGCTTGAGCAGGTCTGTGTCTCGCTGGAAAAACTGGATGAGCTCGGTGGTTTCGATTTATTTCTTGGTGAAGATGCTAGTCAAACTACAGCTCCAGCTTACATAGAACAAATTCGTGATCGCGTCAGTAATTATGAAAATGCCATTCTGGATTTGCAGAATAAACGAGATCAGATCCAGCACGATATAAGAGAAAAGAATAACCAGATTAGTCTGTCCCAGGAAGCGATTATAGAATTACGCGAAGAAGCAGAACAGCGTAAACACGAATTTATAATCGAACGCGAGATTCCCAAACTGCCCTTTAGGCCAATGGTTATGCCATGGTCAAAGGATAGTTCGGATGAAAAACTGATACGCAAATACCTGGCTATTGCCATCGCCTTCAGTTTATTCCTGATGTATGTCCTTCCGATGGTCGATGTACCGCTGCCTGATCCCACAGAAGAGGTAAAAATTCCTGAGCGTCTGGCAAAACTACTGAAGAAAGAAGAGCCTAAGCCTGAACCACAGGAAACCAAGCCGGACGAAGATCGTCCTAAAGATGATAAACCGTCTAAAACTAAAGACCAGGCTCGCAAGAAAGCTGAAAAATCTGGTGTACTTGCCTTTAAAGATAACTTTACCGAGTTAATGGGTATAGCTTCGGTTGATGATCTGGGTGCAAATGCCAGCGTCGATAATAGCGGGGCTCAGTCACAACAGGCTGCTCGTAATCTCGTTGTATCCAAGTCCTCTGCCATTAGTGGTATTAGCTCATCTGCTGTTAGCAGGAATACAGGTGGAGCAAGTAAGGGTGTAACTGGTGTACAGTTCTCTCGCGTTGAAAGCTCTATCGGGTTAGGTGATGGTGGTCCTAATCGCCCTACAGCGGGTGCTGAACAGCCCAGGAGTGATGAAGAAATCCAGATCATATTTGATCTTTATAGGCATCTCTTTACAGGATTTATCAGCGTGAATTGCGTAAAGATCCGACTCTACAAGGCAATATGGTGCTGAGAATTACTATTGGACCAAATGGTACTGTGGTCGCATGTAAGGTTGAATCAACAGATATGAAATCCAAAGCCCTGATTGATAAAATCATTGAAAGGGTAAAACGCTTCCAGTTTGGTGATAAGAAAGGCACCGGTAAGATGACAATTTTATACCCAATTGACTTCCTGCCAGCACAGTAACAGGGGAGGTGATAATTTTAAGAATAGATTAGAGAAAAGTATGATTTCTCTAGATATTATTTCTAAATAACTCAACTAAACTATGGTTATTGAAGGTATTTTTTTATAAATACTATACGGTTAACAGATTTAAAAATAATAATTGCCTATTATGTAACTGGGAAATAGTATCTTATATGCCATATCGGTATATTATTATCTTCAAATTTAATTAAATGTAAAAAGCAGGTAGGCATCTATTGTTCGCCACTCCATTTAGAGGGGTGATCGCGATGTCTTTTTTTTGCGTGTCAGAATCGGAACAAGTGGGTAAAGAGCTTGATAAGGTAAATTCCACAATGTTTGAATGGATAGTATTCATAAGTAAATCATGGTTTGAATTGCATGGTACAAATACCATGGTGATAACTACTAGTACAAGGTCTACTATGAATATGGCTGATATTGGAATTGCTTGTAGCCGTTATTGTGAGTTATGTGGTCAGGGTATTGAAGAATAGTTTACTAACAGCATTTATGAATCGATTTACCCACTCGGTTGTGGCTGTTGTGGCATCTTCGTTCGTAAAGAATCTGTCAGGGCTATCCCTGGTCAATTCAGCCATATCAAGAAAAGACACAGCATTAGCCAATTCAGGAGTAACTTTTCTTTACAATGATACTCCTGGTACAGGGGCAAGCGGTTTCAGACATGCTTTCAGGTATCTTCTTTTTATACTATTGATGGCAGTAACTTCCACTGTACAGGCGGTACAGGTTGATTGTTCCGCTGCCCCATATCTTGGCTTAATTGACGGCAATGATTATCCAACTCCGCCTGCAAATATCAAAATTGACACCAACTGTGAAATAAGAAATTTCCCTGCCTCTAACCCATTAAATACTAACTTTAGTTTTGATAATGCTGTTCCGCTTTTTGCGATTTTTGACAATGTTATACATACCGGGCAGATGTCCTGTAATACGGGTGCCGGTCATAAAATGTGGTTTACCAATGGTTCAGTGACTGATATTCCTGCGAGTTGTCAGAATTTTGTAATACCTGCAGAAACTATCGATAAACAACCCCCTTTTGGTCAGACTTCGGTTGGTATAGGTGATCCTTTTACTTACAGGTTGACGCTACCATCAATGCAGTTCCCTGCAGGTGCCCCATCTCCCAATGATTTGACAAATGTTGTTATCACGGATGACCTCAATGCCACGGGTGCGGATCTGAGCCTGGTAGGCACCCCGGTAGTTACTCAGGGTGTTGTGACATTAACAGAAGGTATTGATTACACTTTCAGCAATGTAGGCGGCCTGCTCACTTTTACTTTTCCCAGTATTGTGAACGGGAATCAGTACATAATTTCAATTACTGCTGTTCTTAATGATACACCGGTCAATGTGCCAGGTTTATCTTTCACCAATACAGCCAGGTGGTTCTTTGATAGAGAAATTGATGTCAATGAAGACGGTTTAATTGATCCTACTGAAACATTCAGACTGCCGGGCGAGTGGGGCGTTGCAACCATGGTTATTGGTGAGCCTGATCTGGTGGTCACCAAAACCAGTCCTGAAACAGCTTTAAATCTAGGGGTTTCGGCAGAATTTACTATTGATGTTCAGAATGTTGGGGGTAGTGATGCCTGGGGTATTACCGTGCTGGATCAACTCCCCGGTGGTGCTGATGATGGTATGTGTATCTATGACCCTTCAGCAACAGTCACTTTGCAATACTATGCGGCAGATGGCATTAGTCAAATTTCGGGACTGATAACCGAGTTGAGCGGACTTTTCTCTGTTAACTATACAGGTGAGCCAACATGTCAGTTAAGTATCACTACATTGAGTAATCTTAGACTTCCGCCAACTCAGCGTTTAAGGATCAGATACCAGTCTCAGCTTGATGCCAGTGTTGTCGATGGCTCAGTACTTACCAATGTTGCCGGTGCGACTGAGTGGTTTAGTGCTAATCCCGCAGGTGCTTATCCTGCTACCAGCTATACAAGGACACTGACTGATGCTGCCTCGATTGATACAGCTATTGTTGATCATGAGGACAGCTTGGACATTACGGCAGCTTTATCGGGCTATTTTTTCCAGAAGACGGTGATCAATGTAACTACTGGTGAAAATCCGGCGAGAACTGCGGCCCCAGGTGATACCTTGCGTTACAGATTGCGTTTTTTCAATCTTAATTTAGCCATGGATAAAATCAAAATTAGGGATCAGCTGGATCTGACTCGTTATTATTTGCCCAGTTTTATCCCAACAACATTTCCTACTGGTGGTGGTTTTATTCTTACCGACCCTAGAACAAATGCAGGCCTATTAGAAATTGGCGGTATTTTTGATACAGATCTGAACATCCCTGCCAATGGTGAAGTTTTAATGGAATTTGAGATTGATCTGCTTCCAACGCTGACCAATGGCACAGTGGTTTCAAACCAGGCGGTTCTCAGTGCTGAGGATCCTTATTATTTAGGACCCGCACCTATTCCTCTAATCAGTATTGATAGCGATGATCCAAATGATCTAGCAGGTAATGGCATTTCTCCTCCGGGAGACCCAAATCCTGATCCTACTGTTATTACAATCCAGATTCCCGGTCCCTTATTAAAAGTAAACCCTGTTGATACAACTGTCACTATTGGTGAGCAGTTTACCTATACCATCACAGTGCCCGAAGTTCCTATAGCTTCGCCGATGTACGATGTGCGCATTTCAGATGACCTGACTCTATCTAGTGCGGATATGCGTTTTGTTAGTGCCAGCGTGGTATCTGGTGGCACATGGTCACTGGTCAATACAGGTACTAATACTAATGTGGTTATTGAAGATCTGGCCACAGGCATAGATATACCCGCTAATGGC
>JAOUQA010000136.1 GCA_029879605.1 Gammaproteobacteria bacterium | reverse complement strand
ATCGATTACCAGAGATTCACCATCAAATACCAGCTCATCCTGACCGCCCATTAAATTGACATAAAAAAATGGCAGGCCTGTCTCATTGTTTCTGAGTTTTAGATTATCAACACGCTCTTTAAATTTACCGCTATGATAGGGCGAAGCATTCAGTACCAGTACAGCGTCAGCTCCCTTTTCTTTTGCCTCCTGTGCTGGCCCGGGAATCCATACATCTTCACAGATACTTAGACCCAAACGGAGACCCTTCACATCAACAACTACAGGCTGACTACCTGCTTTGAAATAACGTTTCTCATCAAACACAGCATAATTTGGCAGGGTGTACTTATCATAACAGGCCAGTATTTCACCATCTCTCGCCCAGATTGCCGAATTATATAAAACACCAGACTCACTGCGAGGTGCACCAAGTACCAGGTCAATACCTTTAGCTGCCTGCACTATATCTTGCACTGCCTGTGCATTCTGTGTAATAAATGAATCTCGCAATAAAAGATCTTCAGGAGGATAACCCGTGACGGCCAGTTCAGGGAAAACAACGATATCCGCACCAGCCTTGCGAGCCTGGTCGACCAGCTTAATAATTTTTAGACAATTGCCATGGATATCACCTACCAGAAAACTTTCCTGAACCAGGCATATTTGAACTGAATCAGCCATAATCACTAAATACTTTTAACAAAAATATATTTTACCAGACAGGACTCAATAGTAACCCATATGTTAATAAGAAATCTGTTTATTCTAATCATTATTCTGCTTGCCATCTGGATCTTAAGAATCCTGATAAAAAAAAGCTCGACAGCGCAAAAACAGACATCAACTGACAGTAAAAAAATGGTGCAGTGCAAATATTGTAAAGTATACCTGCCACTGGATGATGCCATTAAAACAAGAAATACATACTTCTGTAGTCAACAGCACCTTGAAGACTGGGAAACAGGAAGCAACCATGACGATCACTGAAAAATCAATCCAGTTAACATCGCTTCAACTGGATAGCTGGCGTCAGCTTCGACATTTTAATTTATACCGGATTGTTCTGGCTTTCACATTAAACATCATTTTTTACAGCCCATTCATGAATAGTTTCCTGGGAAAATATCAACCTGGTTATTTTGCAACTACGGCATTTATTTTTTTTCTCAGTAGTTTTATTTATTTATATCTGGATTTCAAAAAATCTCTGACTCTGGAAACACAGGTTATCCTGGCTTCCAGTTCTGATATTTTACTTATCACCCTGATGATGCATTACAGCGGTGGTTTGAGTAGCGGACTTGGCATGCTGCTGATTATTAATATTGTTGCCTCGGGTACATTCCTGAAAAGTCGTGACTCTTTCGTATTTGCTGCAATGGCATCCATTGCGGTAATAGTAGAACACACGATTGCACAGCTAGCCAATATCAGCCCAACATCTTTATACTCAGCAGCAGGCATACTAGGCATTGTATTTTTTGCCTCCAATATGCTGGCAGCCATTCTCGCCAGGCGAGCCAGGGAATCTGAAGCACTGGCCAACCAGCGCACCGCTGATTTACTCAACCTGGAAAATCTGAATGAAACCATTATCCATAACATGCGCACCGGCGTTATTGTAGTCACTACTAATGATGAAATTATAATGGCAAATGATTCAGCTGAAACTCTGCTTGGTGAAACAAAAATTGAATATGGTATGGATATCAATATTGTTTCCCCAAACCTGGCGACGCGATTTCATGAATGGCTGGAACAACCTAATACTCATCAACAACCCGTACCACAACCTCAAGGCCTGCCAGATATTCAGCCAGGTTTTAGAAAACTGGGAACCTCGACTGAAAATATCGGCAATACCCTGATTTTTCTTGAAGATGCAACACAATTGAACCAACGATTCCAGCAAATTAAACTGGCATCTCTCGGCAGGTTAACCGCCAGCATTGCCCATGAAATACGCAATCCTTTAAGTGCCATCAATCATGCTGCGCAATTACTCAGCGAGTCTGAATTAAGCTCAGCTGATGAAAAGCTTACTCAGATCATTACCACGCAGGTGCAAAGGCTGGATAAAACAATTAAAAATGTATTACAACTCTCACGTCAGGAAGAAAACATCCCAGATAAAATCAATCTTATAGAATGGCTGCCAGACTTTAAAAAAGAATTCTGTGCCAGGCATAAGCTTGAACCCGGACAATTAACAGTCTATTCATCTGAATCAGTATATATACTTTTTGGCCGCACCCATCTTCAGCAGGTCATAGACAATCTGTGCAACAATGCACTCATGCACAGCAACAAAACAGAATCTGAAGTGCAGATAAAACTTATTGCCAGCCACAATGAAGAAACCGGCCAGCCTTATCTTGATATTATTGATAATGGCCCCGGCATTGATTACGAACTGGCACAGCAAATATTTGATCCTTTTTTCACAACCAACACCAAGGGCACCGGCCTGGGACTATATATTTCTAAAGAAATTATTGAAAGCAACCGGGCAAAAATCCGCTATATTGACAAAATGACTGAAGGCAGCTGTTTCAGAATTTACTTTATTGCCTGAATAACAATGCATTATTTAAAGACATCGACCACTTCCATGCTTTGCTTATCCAGCACAAAAACACCCTCACCACCTTGTATGCCACTAACAAGGGGATAATAAATAAACTCACTTAATTCTTTACCATGATGCTGAATAAAACGATCAAGAACCTGCTTATCAATCACTTTATTAATATAATCATGCCCCATATTTTGTTTTAATATTTCTTCTTCATGCCCGGTAACTGGAAGATATCTTCCCGTGCTATACATAATTCCTTTACCACCATCCGTTATCTTTTCATATATGGTCACTATTTCTTCCCAGTTTTTGACATCTTCTGCATACACCAGGGTAGCTGAACCCAGTATTCCCGGCGCTGACAGGCTGCTATTTAATTGAGACAAATCCACATCTCGAGGTGTCACTGTATAAATTGTGCCATCGTAGTACACTGCAAACACGGGCCTGACAACATAAGTGTTATACACCCCCCAGAATAATGCCACCAGCTGAAAACAGATAATAATCGATACGTCCCGAGCCAGTTCAGTTCTGGGCTTGGCTACATTATAAATCACCAGGGTTAGCAGGGGACCCAGTACCAGGTCTACGCCCACTACTATTTTGATCACATCAAGTGCCGAATAAACAATATTGTAGGGATAGACATACCAGATAAAATAAACCAGCATTATAAAAACACTAATCACCGCAGCACTGGCCAGGAAATGAAGCCCGGAAGCAATCAATCTCTGTTTCATTATTCACACTCTCTGGTTAGATCGATACTTGTTATCTGAAAAAGATACAAATTATTTTCAGTAAGTATAATTAAAATACTATAATTTTTTAAATACGACGAATAAGCCATTCATAATGACCCGTAAGCATATAACAAAAGCCCTGATTGTCGATGATGAACCCGATCTCTGTGAACTGGCAGAAATCACCCTGAGCCGCATGGGCTTGAATACCTACATCGCCAATGACCTGGCATCTGCCCGGTCACTGCTCACAGCTCAACAGTTTGACCTGTGCCTGACGGATATGAATTTACCGGATGGTAACGGTATTGACCTGGTAGAACATATTCAGAATGAATACCCTGATATCCCAGTTGCCGTTATCACCGCCTATGGCAATATGGAATCAGCGATTAAAGCCTTAAAAGCCGGGGCCTTTGACTTTGTTTCCAAACCCATTGATCTGCAAATATTTCGTAACCTGGTTAACTCGGCCATCAAGCTTTCAAGCAACCAGGATAAAAATGAAACACTGGATAATACTCAGCCACAATTACTCGGCTCATCGGATGCTATCGCCATACTGCGACAAAAAATTGCCAAGCTGGCCCGTAGCCAGGCGCCCGTTTTTATTCATGGCGAATCCGGGGCCGGTAAGGAACTGGCTGCTCGCCTGATCCACCTACAGGGCGCCAGGACCGATCACCCTTTTGTACCGGTGAATTGCGGTGCTATTCCGGGGGAGCTCATGGAAAGTGAGTTCTTTGGCCATAAAAAAGGCAGCTTCACTGGAGCTACAACTGATAAAGAAGGTTTATTCCTGGCCGCCAATGGTGGCACATTATTCCTGGATGAAGTCGCTGATCTGCCCCTGCACATGCAGGTAAAGTTATTACGCGCCATCCAGGAAAAAGCTATACGCCCCATTGGCGAACACCAGGAATACCCGGTTGATGTACGCATTCTCAGTGCCAGTCATAAAAACCTGGTCGACCTGGTAAGCCAGGGTAAATTTCGCCAGGATCTGTTCTATCGTATCAACGTCATTGAACTCGAAGTCCCTTCACTGAGAGAAAGAAGCAGTGATATACCGGCACTTGCAGATACCTTACTGGATAAACTCAGCCAGAAATCAGGCCTGAAGAATATACCCCAGTTTTCAACCGAGGCCCGACATGCACTCATGAACTATTCATTTCCAGGCAATGTCCGGGAACTGGAAAATATCCTCGAGCGGGCACTGGCCCTGACAGATGGACTAACTATCCAGCTGGATGATTTGCAACTACCGCAGAATGAACCCCCTTCAATACCTGATTCTCAACCATCTGACGATCCCACGCCTGTACCCATGCTGGCTTCCCAGGAAAAGGCATCCATTATGCAGGCACTGGAACAGAACCGCTGGAACAAAACAGCCGCTGCAAAACAGCTGGGGCTGACCCTGAGACAGCTTAGATATCGCCTGTCAAAACTGGGTATCGACTAACAACAGCTATATGTATTAATACTTTCAAATATTCAAAAAGAACATAACTGACATTATTGTCACATTTTGACAATGTGACATAGTTAAATGTCACCCCAGAGACCTCAAGCCACTCCAATGATAAATTACTAACTTATTGATTTAATTGCTATTAATAAGCCGTTATAAAAACTGGCACAGGATCTGCAACAGTATATGCAACCTCGAAGTGAGGCAGTTTTTTTCAACTGAACTAAAATTAATAGTTCATAACGAAAACATCACGCTAATTTAACCAGGAGATATTCCATGAAAAAAGTACAACAAGGTTTTACCTTAATCGAATTAATGATCGTGGTCGCGATTATCGGTATTCTGGCATCGGTCGCAATACCTGCTTACCAGGACTACACAACAAAATCACGCTTCTCTGAAGTAGTGACTACAACTGCATCTATTAAGAAAACTCAAGCTATGTGTTTACAGAACAATACGGGTTCATGGGTTGCTTGTGATACATTTCTTAAATTAGGCATTGCAGCACCTGCTGCTACTAATAATCTGGCGAGTGTAGTTATTGCTGCAGGTACAGCTGTTATTACTGGTACTGCAACAGCTGGTGCGGGCGCTTTCACACTGACCTGGACTCCACCTACATATGATCCAACTCAGCCTTTACCATCTACTTTTGACTATGTAAAAGGTGGTAGCTGTACTACATCAAGCATTCAAAGTCTTTGCTAATAGTCATGTAGCTAATAAGCCATACGATACACAAGCATTAATGGCGAAAATAGAAAATCCTCACCTCAGGGTGAGGATTTTTTTTCTACGAATTAACACCTAATTCCCCGTCCAGAAACAATGGCAGGACTTTTTCATGCAAAACAAATAAAAAAGAACAAATTCATTCTAAATCAATTGTTTAAAATACATTTTACTTACTACTATTCAGGAACTTTCTGCTAGAATCCTTTTACGATAAAAAATAAAAACACACCACAACAACAGCATTACATATAAATTATATTATGAAACTAGGCGGTTTATTAAACAAACTGGTACTTGATGGCCACTTAAGCGAAGAAGACGCTATTAGTGCTCAAAAAGAAGCCATTAAAGAAAAAAGGCCGGTTTCTGAAATTCTGGTCGGAAATAAAAAAATTACGGCCAATAAACTGGCTGTCCTGAGTAGCCTGGAATTCGGCTTACCTGTTTTTGACCTCAATGCCATCGACCCAGAGGCCATGCCCAGGGATCTGGTGGATGACAAGCTGATTCAAAAACACCATGCATTACCTTTGTATAAACGAGGTAATCGGCTCTATATCGGTATTTCAGAACCGACCAATCTCACCGCCATTGATG
>JAOUQA010000135.1 GCA_029879605.1 Gammaproteobacteria bacterium | reverse complement strand
GCCCATAAAGAAATGGAGAAGTTGTCATATAAGGATCCTTTAACAGGTGCCTGGAATAGACGTTACCTGGAAAGTGAATTCAAAAATATTGTTAGTAAGTATAAATCGACGTCAACAACATTGCAGTTTGCCCTGATTGACCTGAATGAATTTAAGCAATTAAATGATACTTATGGTCATGACTTTGGTGATATGGCATTGGTAAAAGTTGCCGAGTCGTTTATGCGGGGTATGAACGACTGCATTGTCAGAATGGGTGGAGACGAATTCCTGGTAATAGCAGGTAATGATGACTCTGATGATTATTTTGATAGCGCATTGAAGTATATAGACAGGCATGCAGCTATGTTGTGCCGTGGTGAAATTGTGCATGCCTATATCAGTGTCGGTGTTGTGTCAGTAAGTGCTGACAAAGATCCTGATCTTGAGAGCCTGTACAAGCAGGCTGATATTGCTTTATATAAGGCCAAGGAAGTGAGCAGGAAAAATAACAACCTGAGTCATATTGTTTTTGTTGAATATGGTAATGATAAAAGTATTACAGGTGTGAAATGCATGCAATAAGGGACGCTATTCTAAATGGATTCGCAAGAAAATCACCTGTAACGCCTGGATTTATCGGGCTGGATTTTTCTCTGGAACGCCTCCAGTTGATGCAGCTTAAGAAAACTGAACTGGGTAACCTGGGTTTGCTGGCGAGTGCGATTCTTGATTACCCGGAAGATCGTGAAAGTTTATTGAATTCACCTCACGAAGCCAGGACCATGCTGCAAAAAGCCTTTAAGACGGGAGGATTTTCTGGCAACCGGGTAGTAACATGCCTGCCGCCATCTGATGTGCGCTTAATGTCAGTGTCCTACCGCATCGAAAATGAGAAAGATAATCAAACGGCATTATTGAAACTGGTTGAAGAAAGGCTTGATGGAAATATAGAAGACTACGTAATTGATTACCTGCAGCTTAGAGGTAATTTAAAAGAATCAGAAAGGCTGGCCCTGGTTGCAGTTGCCAGGCGAGAGGTGGTTATTAATTATCTTGAGTTACTAAGAAAATGCGGCCTGGTGGTTGAAAATCTCGATATTGCACCTTCGGCTATTAAGCGTCTTATATCTTCATTGTCTGATAACGATGAGAGTGATAACGTTTTAACCATCAACTTTGGGCGTAACAAGTCATACATCATTCTTATGTCTGGTCGCAGGCTTCTTCTCGATATGGAAATCGATTTCGGCGAACACGAATTATTACAACAGGTATCAGATGAATTAGAAATCGATATTGATACAGCCAGGAAACATGTTTATGAAAAAGGCCTGAATAGCTGCAATATCCAGTGTGATAGCGCGTATCTAAATTGTGCTGAATTTGTAACTGCCATCCAGGAAATCATGAAGCCAAAACTGATGAAGTTAGTTGAAGAGGTTAACAGGTCGTTGATTTATGTGGCATCGGAAACTCGTGGAGGAGAAGTCAGGAAAATCTACCTGCTAGGTGGTATTGCCTGCTGGGATGGTATAGACCTGATGTTAAGCAAGTTGATTGATATTCCTGTGTCAATCCCGGATTACATGACGGAACTAACTAATGAAGACTATAGTGCAAAACATAAATACCTGCTTCCGGTGATGAGTGTTGTGACTGGTCTTGCGCTTCGAGGCCTTACTGATCATGTCAGAAATTGATCTAATACCCGATGATTATCGAACGAATCTTGAGCGTTATCACTGGTTAAAAGTGTACGCGATAATTCTTGCGGTTATCGTAGCTATTAACGGTGGGCTTTATACATTCTATTTCGTAAAAAATTCAGCGGTTAGTTCTGATATCGATCAGCTGGTAAAGAAAAAAGATATTAATAACCAGCAGGCAACCCTGTTGTCTGATTTTCAGTCACAACGCGTCGCGCTTGAACAGGAATGGGAATTACTTAATGGATTGAGAGGTGGCGCTGGTATTGAAGATATGCTGGTAATGATTGACCGAAGCCTGAAGGATGGAGAGGTCTGGTTTGTTGACTGGGAATTTATACGTGCAGGTGTCCTGGTCGAGCAGGAAGATACAACGGTAAATACCGGGTATTTTATTGTTGTACCCAAGGGCAAGGCAAAGACGGGTGAGTCAAGGCAGGTTCAGACACATATGAGTATTCGAGGAGAGGCCAAAGATCATGCTGCCCTGTCTCGCTTTGTAAACAGGTTGTTTGAACAGGTTGAGGTATACGATGTCAGGATATTAAATACATCACTAAAAAAATATTTAAATATCAACGTAGTCGAATTTAATCTTAAGGTTGTTGTTAATAGCGCTATTGAGATTGGCTAATGATAGCGTATATACAAACCCTGGATTTAAGGAAAATAAAGCTCGCTGGTGCTTTACTGGTATTTGTCATCACTGTATTGATGATTGTGTTTCTTGTATTGCCGGAAGTGCGCTTATATCAGTCCCAGGATAATAAACGAACCATACTGGAAAGGGCTGTAAAAAATAGTAGTCATATATTCACGCAGGTCGAAACTGAAAAGAACCTGGTTGCTAAATTAAAAGAAAAACTGCATGGCGATATGGCGAACTTGCCAGATAAACAGATAGAGTCATATATAGTGTCTCGTTTGCAAACAATTTCCTGGGATAATAATGTCGAGCTTTCCGGAATAAAGCCATATAAAGGCGGGGCGATACATAACTTTAATGAATTGCTGTTCGACGTAGATGCGCATGGCAGTTATGAGAGTATTTATTTATGGCTACGTTCATTGAGTAAGGAACTGGGCTTCGTGGTGGTCAGAAAATTTAAAATTAGCCCGAAAGGCGGCGCTGCCAGCGGTGGCTTGTTACATGTACAGATAACAATGGCCTCGTATCGTAATGCTTAAACTGGCTTGTATGGTGTTTATTGTTTTTTTTTCATTACCGGTATCTGGTGATGATAGTTATGTAATTAAAAATGATCCTTTTAAGAAACCTAACTATCTTAATCCTGCTGGTAAAGAAGATGTTGTGCAGAAAGCAACACAAACATTACATGTTATCGATCTGCGAGCAGTATTGTTCGAGCATGGAAACTCAATTGTAAATGTTGCCGGAGAGTTTTATAAAGTCGGTGATATTGTTAATGGTTACAAGTTGACCAGTGTAGGCGTTGGGAATGCCGTTTTTATGAAAAATGGTGAAAAGATTATTGTTTATGTTAATCATGAGTTAATGGAAAAGTGATTATGCGATTCGGTATTGTTCATCTGCTAATGCTTGTGCCCCTGTTTTCTGGGCTGGGTTCTTATATGGCGATGGCTCAACCACTAATAAAAATAACCGAGACTAGCCCGGGGGCTTTCGATGCCAGTGAATCAGTTGCCGGTATATCAAGAAGTCGATTCTCAATTTCATTCAGGGATACTGATATCAATGAAGCCCTGTCAATGCTGGCTAAGAAATCAAGAGTTAATATTATCCTGTCAAAAGAAGTTAACGGGGATCTGTCTCTTGATCTTTATGATGTGACCCTGGATCAGGCGGTCAGGTCGATTGCAAAATCAACTGGCTACGAGGTCGAAAAAAAATATGGCAGTTATTTTATTTTGCCCATAAGCCAGGCAACTGAAAATCTAAGCAGAGGCGTAACCGTACTTAAAACTTATAAAATACAATACAGTGACACTGCTTCTGTGCAGGCAATTATAAATAATCATTTGTCAAAACATGGCAAGGTCACAACTCTAAAGGGTCGTAACCTTATTGTTGTTGAAGATACACCGGCCGTTATCAGGCGTATTACAGGCCTGGTTCGTGAACTTGATAAAAAACCCAGGCAGATTCTAATCGAGGCAAAGATACTTGAAATAGCACTTAATGATGGTGAAACATTTGGGCTTGACTGGAATCGCCTGTTTAGTATTAATGGTGACCAGGGCCTGCTGGGGACGCAGGGATTTTCTTCACCGGGAAGTTCAGGATTTTTTCTCAACCTGGTAACCCCTAAAATGGAAGTCGCCTTATCGGCCTTAAATGGTGAAGGCCGGGTCAGAACCCTTTCAACCCCTAAATTGCTTGCGCTGGAAAACCAGGAGGCTTCAGTTGTTATCGGTGATCGCATTGGTTACCGTCTGACTACAACTGTTAACCAGGTTACATCTGAAAGTATCGAGTTTCTTGAGTCGGGTGTTATTTTGAAAGTTACACCTTACGTGGATAGTGATAACAAAATATTACTTGATATACACCCGGAAGTAAGTACCGGGTCGGTCCTTGACGGAATACCATCTCAAACCACAACCGAGGTAACTACACAATTACTGGTTAATGATGGTCAAACTGTTTTTATTGGTGGCTTAATCAAGCAGAGTATTAGTGAAAGCCAGGATGGTGTGCCGGTACTTGGTGCGATACCGCTTATTGGTAATCTTTTTCAACGTAACGAGCAATCCAGTGTAAATACTGAAACAATCGTAATGATCACGCCATACATTGTTAATTCAGATATTCAGTCTCTAATGCATGATGAATATTCCAGGGTAGAACAGAATCGTCTGCTTCTTCGTAGCCGGATGAAAGAATTAGATCGAAATCTTTCAAAACGTTATGATGATCAAGGTAAACCAGTAATGGTAACTGCCGGCAATAAGTCAGGCGATGTTCAAAAGCTCGATGGCTGGTGGGCAGAGGACGATGCTATCTGGTGATAGTCGTTCTATTTGTTTAATCGAACTATATTTTCTGTGTTCAGCGCTGGTTGATTAATAGCAACGATTTTTGCCTTATCAAACAGGTTGAATTCGGTAGACGTGGCAGAAGTGTAGGCGCCCATCTGGTGTCCGACTACGATATCTCCAATCGATAAAGGTGGCATAGTGATTTGTTCAGCGATTACATCAATGCTGTCACAGGTAGGACCAGCCAGTACCGCTTCTTCAGTTTCTTTAATATCGCTGAAAATTGTTAACGGGTAGGTTGCGTGGTCAAACAACTGGCCAGAATACGAGCCGTAGATGCCATCATCAAGATAATACCAGCAGGCATCACCACGTTTGGCTTTACCCATTACACTTGATACGGCTTTCATGGCTGGCGCAGATAAATAACGCCCGGGTTCAGCAATAATTTGAATGTGGTCTGGCAGCTGTTTTAATGCTTCATTGACTGGCCTGCAAAAAGATTCTATATCCATGATTTCCTGCATGTACTCAACCGGGAAACCGCCGCCTATATCCAGCACTGATAATAACTTGCCAGAGTTGTTGTAAACATCATCAATAATTTTTGCACACTGTTTGATGGCATGAACATGATTATCAGAGTTGGTGCATTGAGAACCGGCATGAAACGACAGGCCTTTTACATGCAGGCCCAGTGATTGAGCCTTTTGTATCAAAATAGACACTTCGTCTTCACGGCAACCAAATTTACGTGACAGGTCAATCGGTGTATTCGGGTTAGGGAAGCTGACACGCACGAGCAGGCCTACCCGGTGACGGTAGTCAACAAATTTCTCCAGCTCCCAGACATTATCAATGACAAAGGTTGTGCAGCCAAAACGTAATGCATCACGAATATCGTCATCGCGCTTGATGGGATGCGTGTGAATGGTTTGCCGGGCGCGGGCGCTCTGGGTTCTTAATAATTCTATTTCACCACTGGTGGCAATATCAAAGCCGGCACCCAGGGTATCAAGGGTTTTTATGGCAGCCGGATGAGGCAGCGCCTTGATGGCATAAAAGAATTGAACACCGGGTAAGGCTTTAGACAGGGTCTTGAACTGATGAGCCAGTTTTTCACAGTCGAGTATCAGCAAAGGTGAGCCATGTTGCTGCACCATTTGCTGATAAAACTCAGCTTTTTCTGTGGGTTCTACGGTTATACGGTTCATCAGCTTTATTAATAACCTATGCTTTTGTTGCTAATGCATCCAGTACATACTGGGGCAAAGCAAAGCTTGCGATATGTATAGCTGGATTATAGTAACGGGTTTTAATATTGCTTGCTGAAAATCGTTGTGCAATCGTTTCAGCCGATAGTGTACGCAATGCAGGGTTATTGCTTGCCCAGGCAAACGTCATAATGCCACCAATATATGTGGGCACAGCAGCGCTGTAAAAAGTCTGATCTGAAAAATACGGCTGTAAGCGTTTTGCTGTTGTGGTTACTTCGTCAAGCTGCATGTAGGCAACACCGTTTTGTGTCACCAGGATGCCATCCTCAGTTAAACATTG
>JAOUQA010000134.1 GCA_029879605.1 Gammaproteobacteria bacterium | reverse complement strand
CTGCTGCTCCAATTGTTCGAGGCTCACCATCTCGCCCTGGTATGGCCCGACAGTTGTTCGATGCAGGCTGGTGACATAAGCACCACAACCCAGCACATGCCCTATATCTTCAGCCAGGGTACGCACATAAGTACCCTTGGAACACTGTACTTCCAGCTCCACTTCTCCCGCTGAAAAATCGATAAGATCCAGTCGATAAATAGTGACAGGTCTTGGTTTACGCTCAACCTCGATACCCTGCCGCGCCAGTTCATACAAACGCTGGCCATCTTTTTTCAGAGCTGAATACATGGGTGGCACCTGTTCAATATCACCCATAAATTGCGGTATTATTTTTTCAATATCCGAGCGTGTAATATGCTCAAATGGCTTTGTTTCCAGAACTTCACCCTCAGCATCTGCCGTGGTGGTACGGGTTCCTAGCTGACATTTAAATCGATAGGTTTTATCTGCATCCAGTAAAAATGCAGAAATTTTAGTAGCTTCACCCAGACACACCGGCAACATACCCGTCGCCAGGGGATCCAGGCTGCCAGTATGACCTGCTTTCTGAGCATTATATAAACGCTTCACTTTTTGCAGGGCATGATTTGATGACATATGCAAAGGTTTGTCGAGTAACAGCACGCCATGAACTGGACGACCCTTTTTCTTTCGTTGACTCTTACCCATTTAAACTTCAACCTGAACGATTTTAAGCTAATAAGAAATTAAACAATGATTAACTATTCGGAATCGGAATCCGCATCTGTTGATCGCGCCCTGGCAATCAATGCATCCATTTCAGAACCACGTTCAATACTATTATCATGAATAAATTTTAACTGTGGAACAATTCGGGAACGAATAAGTGACGCCAGTTGTTTACGCAAAAAACCAGCTGCATTATTTAAAGCATGGGTTGTCTGTTCACTAGTACTGCTATCCATCAATGTAAAATAAACAATAGCACTACTAAGATCTTTACTGCATTTAACAGCAGTAATAGACACCCAGCTTACACGGGGATCTTTAATTTCATCGCGAATTAACTGTGATAATTCGCGACGAATCTGTTCCGCCATGCGTTGTGAACGTGAAAACTCTTTTGGCATTACTATGCAACTTACAGTGTACGTTCGACCTGAACTCGCTCAAAGACTTCGATCTGATCGCCAGCTTTTACATCGTTGTAGTTCTTAACGGCAATACCACATTCAGTACCACTTTTAACTTCATCAACATCATCTTTGAAACGACGTAAAGACTCCAGCTCACCCTCATAAATAACGACGTTGTCTCGTAATACACGAATCGGCTGATTACGTTTGACCACACCTTCCGTTACCAGTGAACCTGCCACCAGACCAAACTTGGGTGACTTAAATACATCTTTAACTTCAGCCAGACCAATAATCTGTTCTCTGAATTCGGGTGCCAGCATACCTGTTAAGGCACGTTTAACTTCATCAATCAGATCATAAATAACGCTGTAGTAATGAAGATCTACGCCACGTTCTGAAACAGCTTTTCTAGCAGATGCATCAGCACGCACATTAAAACCAAGAATAATTGCATTTGATGCGGCAGCCAGGGTCACGTCAGTTTCGTTAATACCACCTACCCCACTACCAATAATACTGACATCAACTTCTTCATTCTCAGCAGCCAGTTTAGTCAGGGCATCACGAATGGCTTCAAGACTACCCTGCACATCCGCTTTTAATAAAATATTCAACACATTAACTTCGGCTTTACCCATATTGGCAAACATGGAATCCAGTTTGGCCTGCTGCTGTGTTGCCAGCCGGGCATTACGATCTTTCTCCTGACGACTGATCGCCAGTTCACGAGCAGTTCGCTCATCAGGTAAAACCTGTATTTGATCACCAGCTGACGGAGTATTTGATAATCCTAACACCAGCACTGGAATTGAAGGTCCTGCTTCGGATATCTGGTTACCACTTTCATCGAACATAGCACGAACACGGCCGTATTCCTGTCCAGCGAGTAAGATATCACCCTTATTCAACTTGCCTTCCTGAACCAGTACCGTTGTCATTACACCACGTCCTTTATCCAGGGAAGCCTCAACTACAATACCTTTTGCCGGACCAGTGGCTGGTGCAGTTAATTCCATTACTTCAGCCTGTAATGAAATTGCATCAAGCAAATCATCTATGCCTTCACCGGTTTTGGCTGAAACATTAATAAAAATATTTTCTCCACCCCACTCTTCAGGGATGACTTCATGATTACCCAGTTCAGTTTTTACACGATCAGGATCAGCATCTTCTTTATCAATTTTATTAACCGCAACAATGATAGGAACACCTGCTGCTTTAGAATGCTGCACTGCTTCGATTGTCTGTGGCATAACACCATCATCAGCTGCTACAACAAGAATTACTATATCAGTTGATTGCGCACCACGTGCACGCATCGCTGTAAATGCAGCATGCCCAGGTGTATCAAGAAACGAAATAACACCCCTGGGAGTCTCAACATGATAAGCACCTATATGCTGAGTAATACCACCAGCTTCACCTGATGCCACTTTAGATGCACGGATATAATCAAGCAAGGAAGTTTTACCATGGTCAACATGCCCCATGATAGTAACAACAGGCGGTCTTGCAACTGGCTCACCAAGTTCCTGTTGTGCTGTTTCCAGCAAGTTTCTTTCACGATCATCATCGCTGACAGGATGCGCTTTATGTCCCGCCTCTTCAACAACCAGGATAGCTGTGTCCTGATCAATTATCTGATTAATGGTCGCCATAACACCCATTTTCATCATGATTTTAATCAGCTCAGCTGACTTCATCGACATTTTCTGAGCAAGATCAGATACTTTAATATTCTCCGGAACACCAATATCATGAACAATCGGTACAACAGGTTTTTCAAAACCATGTTTACCTGTACTATCTGCAGAGGTTTCTCGCTTGCCTGATTTCTTCTTGCGCTGCCCACTCTTACCAGTGGCTACGTGTAATTCTTTTCTGCCATAACGAGTTTCAGCTTTATCTTCATCACGATCCTGTTTACTACGCTTGGCACGATCACTTTCTTCTTCATGAGGCTTTTTAACTTTTTTACGGCCTTCTTTTGTTTTGCCCGCACCGTCCGCTTCTAATAGCGCCTGCTTTTCAGCCTGGGCTTTAGCCTCTGCCTCAGATTTTTCCAGCTCTGCCTGGGCTTCTGCCTCGGCTTTTGCTTCTGCCTCGGCTTTTGCTTTCGCTTCAGCTTCGGCTTGTGCAACAGCCGCTTCTTCAGCTTTACGACGTGCTTCTTCTTCTGCCTGCTTACGGCCTTCATCACGCGCTGCTTTTTCAGCCATTAAACGATCCAGCTCATCTTTTTCTGTTGAACCGGCTTCACTACGTTTTACATACGTGCGTTTTTTTCTTACTTCAACATTAACTGTTTTTGCGCGACCTGCACCACCCAGTTTCAGCTCACTGACACTCTTACGTTTCAAAGTAATGCGCTGCTTACCTTCCGATTTACTTTCTTCCTGTTTACCATGTGTGGTACGTAAAAAATCCAGTAACTTTAATTTGTCTTCATCACTAATTAATGTTCCTGCATCGTTTGCTTCGATTCCAGCTTCTTTCAGCTGTTCTAACAAACGCTCGACTGGGGCTCCGACCACATCGGCGAGTTGTTCGACAGTTACATTTGACATATGTGTTCCTCCCCCAGCAATATTTACTGATTAACTTCCTGATTTGACTCATTTGCAAACCAAGGTGCGCGTGCAGTCATAATTAACTGTGAAGCACGCTCATCAGTCATACCTTCAATTTCTAATAATTCATCCACTGATTGTTCCGCAAGATCTTCCATAGTAGTAATGCCTATTTCAGCCAGTTTATAAGCCAGATCTTTTTCCATGCCATCCATGTCCAGTAGATCTTTTTGTGGTTCACTCACCTCTTCTTCCTGTGATATCGCCCTGGTCAATAAAGCGTCACGGGCGCGTCCCCGTAATTCCTGAACGATGTCTTCATCAAATTCTTCGATGTCCAGTAATTCAGATTCTGGCACATAAGCAACTTCTTCTATACTTGAAAAACCTTCCGCAGCCAGGATCGCCGCAACTTCTTCATCTACATCCAGCTGATTCATAAATGCCTGTACCAGCTCTTTACTTTCAGATTCAGATTTGGCTTCCATATCAGATGAAGTCATTACATTCAATTCCCAGCCAGTAAGCTGACTGGCCATACGAATATTCTGTCCACCACGACCAATGGCCTGTGACAGTTTTTCATCATCTACCGCGATATCCATTGTTCTGGAATCTTCATCAACTACTATGGATACCACTTCAGCAGGTGACATGGCATTAATAACAAATTGCGCTGGATTTTCATCCCAGAGAATTATATCAACGCGTTCCCCGGCCAGCTCATTAGACACTGACTGGACCCTGGAACCACGCATACCTACACAGGCACCAACAGGATCCAGGCGTGGATCAGATGATTTCACTGCAATTTTTGCCCTCGAACCCGGATCACGTGCGCCACTTATAATTTCTATCAGATCCTGACCCACTTCTGGCACTTCTAGTTTAAATAACTCAACCAGGAACTCAGGTGCTGTACGACTAACAAATAATTGTGGCCCCCGGCTTTCAGCCCGGACTTCTTTTAGATAACCGCGCAAGCGATCACCAGGACGTGCCGCTTCACGTGGAATCATATCTTCACGGGGAATAATCGCTTCCACGTTATCACCCAGATCGATATAAACATTACCCCGTTCGACACGCTTGACCGTTCCCATGACAAGTTCGCCCACTTTATCCTGGAATGCATCAACGACCCGAGCACGCTCAGCTTCACGAACTTTCTGAACAATGACCTGTTTCGCTGTCTGGGCCGCAATACGCCCAAATTCAACTGAATCAATCTGCTCTTCAACAAAGTCTTCCAGCTGAATATCTGGATTCTCAACCTGGGCTGCTTCTAATGTGGTCTGCTTTAAAGGACTTTCCAGGCCACCACCTTCCATCTCCTCAACCACCTGCCAGCGACGGAACGTATCGTAATCACCGCTCTCACGATCAATCCTGACACGAACATCAATATCTTTGCCATGTTTCTTACGCGTTGCCGTTGCAAGGGCCGCTTCAATAGCCTCAAAAATAATTTCCTTATCTACGCCTTTTTCATTAGAAACTGCGTCGACAACATACAGAATTTCTTTATTCATGACAGAATCACCCAGTATTTAAAATTGCGGTACCAAACGCGCTTTATCAATCCCGCCCAGAGGCAGATATTTAGTTTCACCATCGACTTCCAGCAACACCTCATTTTCTTCCAGGCCTAACAACTTGCCGGTAAAATTTCGTTGCCCTTCAATCGTTGGCATACTTAACTTAATTTTTACCATTTCACCGGTAAAACGTTCAAAATCTTCAGCTTTACGTAAAGGTCGATCCAGTCCAGGTGATGACACTTCAAGATTAAAGTGTCCCGGGATGGGGTCCTCAACATCAAGCATGGCACTCAACTGGCGACTAACAAGCTCGCAATCTTCCAGCTGAATCCCTGACTCCTGGTCAATAAACACACGTAACAGGCCATCACGGGGATGTGGTCGAAACTCAATATCAACCACCTCATATCCAAGACCTGTTATCACTGGCTCTAGCAATGCCCACAGATCATTCGCATGTTTTGGCATAATCAATCTCTACTTGTGCTCCATCCCTCAGCTCAATACCGTGAGGTCTTCCAGACCACAAAAAAAGGGCTCTAGGCCCTGTATTATATCTAACCAGGGAGATTTCGTGAAAACACCAGTAGAAATCTCAATGGCGGGCAAAAGATGCACCGAATAAAAAAGCCCCGTATAAACGAGGCCTTACGTTTAGCAGTCGAAACAGGATCTATGTCGATATCCTTCCCCAGGGTATTAAACCATGAGGCCGACTACTCGGCGGGCTCATAAACCGAAGCTTCTAGACAGAACCTTCAAATCATCAACTCGCTTAAATTTGGTAGCGGGGGCAGGATTTGAACCTGCAACCTTCCCAGGGTAATTAAACCATGAGGCCGACTACTCGGCGGGCTCATAAACCGAAGCTTCTAGTCAGAATCTTCAAATCATCAACACGCTAAAATTTGGTAGCGGGGGCAGGATTTGAACCTACGACCTTCGGGTTATGAGCCCGACGAGCTGCCAGACTGCTCCACCCCGCATCAACTGGCGCAAATAGTACAG
>JAOUQA010000133.1 GCA_029879605.1 Gammaproteobacteria bacterium | reverse complement strand
AATGACAGCTATTGCGATAGAAAATTGTCTTAATCAGCAGCGTATCAAAGAAATCGGTTATCAGGACGCGTTAACACAGGCTTATAATCGACGTTATTTTGATTTGCGTTTTAAAGATGAAATTGAGCGCAGTTTACGTCTTGATCACGATCTGGCCTGTATATTTGTGGATGTGGATTTTTTCAAGCAGGTTAATGATACCTATGGTCATCATGTAGGCGATCTCGTTCTAATGCGGATGGTATCGATTATCAAAGAGCAGGTAAGGGCATGTGATATCGTTGCTCGTTATGGTGGCGAGGAGTTTGTTATTGCATTGCCAAATTCGGATGTTGAGGTTGCCACTGAAATTTCAGAAAGATTGCTAACAACGATTTCATCTGAGAAGCATGATTTTTACGGTAATGAATTATCAATTACAGTGTCTATAGGTCTTACCGCGTTTAATGCGGGTGAGCATAATGAGGCTGCTAATGCTGATGATCTGGCTGTTTTGCTTGTGGAGCAGGCAGATAATGCCCTGTACCAGGCCAAGAATAATGGTCGCAACCAGATTGTTGTTTATTCATCTGAAAGAGATGGCTAATCTGGTTTTTTTTGTTCGGTTGATCTTTTTCTAAGTTCGATCATTTGTTTATTCAGGTTGTGTTTTATTAACAGTTCCCTGTCATTGTCGAGAATATGTTCGAAGTCAAGACTGATAATAAATCCATTTTGTACATTATCTTGCGTACAGTTAATAACACGTCCATATGTCAGAATACCTATTTTTTCTGGCATAAGTACTATTTTAATTCTTAGAGCCTGATTTTTGTCGAGCGATTTTCTGGCTGTGAATGCAATGCCTGAGGCGCTTATATTGGCATCTACAAGGTTGTTTTGTGAAAGTTCCATGCTTGATTCAAGCAGGTGTTTACCAAGAGAGTCGATTTTTTGATTTAGCATGGCCAGGTACTGGGCAATTTCCGGTGTGGTGCGCTTGATATTGCTTAACAGGTGGTTATTTTCATGGTTTAAGGTGGCGAAGCTGGCGGTTAATGAAAAGCTGCTTTCACCTGACTGACTAAGGATTTCGGGAGATTTCAGGTAGTCCTCATCAGTAATGCATTCATAGCTTAGGTATAATCGATCTTCAATTCGAAAATAGTCCCTGCGTTCATTTTGTTCTGTTTCTGATTCGTTCATTGTAATTACTCTGAAAATTTGATCAGGCTGGGGGCTTCATTAATCGTATTTTGTGTTTTTACAATAGTTATTTCAACCCTTCGGTTAATTGCCCTGTTTGCAGCTGTTGTGTTTGGTACCAGTGGCCTGGTGTCTGCATGTCCCTGTATAACCAGCCTGTTGTTATCAATTCTCTCGTGACGTATTAGCTCATTAAGAATAGAAACGGCTCTTGCTGAGGATAATTCCCAGTTGGATTTGAATCTAAAAGTGTTGATTGGGACGTTATCTGTATGTCCTGCAATATGTATCTGACCAGGTGTTTGTTGAACAGTTTCGGCAATTTTTTTCATTACAGGTGAAAAGCTTGGGTTGATTCTTGCGCTACCTGATGGAAATGATCCCTTTTCTCTAATACGAATAATTGTTCGTACATCATTTCCAGTAACTTCGATACTGCCTTTAGCAATCTGTGATTTAAGGGCTTGCTTAAGGTTTTCGATTTTAACAGCAGTTTTTTTTGTGTCGCCTTTACCGATACGTTTGCCATCACGAAAATCAAGATTTTGCTTTCTGTCATTGGTTGTTTGTTGGCGCAGGACTTTTAGAGCTGTAGGCTTGGGTCGGCCAGGGCTAAATTCTTTGGCTATAACACTGGTGCCTTTCGGGATTTCCTTGGTTTTTATCTCACGTTGTACGCCAAAGGCGGCAGAC
Organism: Gammaproteobacteria bacterium; assembly: GCA_029879605.1. Lineage (GTDB taxonomy): Bacteria > Pseudomonadota > Gammaproteobacteria > SZUA-229 > SZUA-229 > JAPHQX01. The sequence goes on along the minus strand of JAOUQA010000133.1, from coordinate 4,381 downwards.
ATGGATCCAGCCAGCTGTTTAAATTTTAGTACATCTAATTCTGAGAAAGCCAGTAGTAATACAAAGAAGCACATTAAAAGAGACATAAGGTCGGCAAATGTTGCTAGCCACGCAGGTGCACCTTCTTCGCATTTTTTCTCTTCTGCTTCATCATCCATCGTAGTTATGTTTCATTTTGATCTGCGGAGACACGCTCGCTTTCGGGAAGGAATGTTTTTAACATTTCTTCCAGTACCCTGGGATTCATGCCTTCCTGAATTCCACTAATTGTTTCAAGAATGAGTGTGCGATTATTTTTTTCTTCTTCGCTACGAAGCGTTAGTTTATCAGCAATAGGCAAGGCAAATGCATTGGCTATGACAGCGCCATACAAGGTGGTAAGCAGGGCTACTGCCATTGCAGGGCCAATTGCTTTGGGATCGTCCATATTCGCCAGCATTTGCACCAGGCCTATCAGGGTTCCAATCATGCCCATTGCGGGCGATATCGTTCCCAGTGCTTTAAATATTTTCTGGCCTCTTTCGTGTCTTTGTATCGTCAGACTGATGTCCTTACTTAACATGCGTCTTACCAGTTCCGGGGGGTGTCCATCAACACAAAGCTGTATTCCCTTGTATAAAAACGGGTTGTCAATTTCCTGGGATTCGAGGGCCATCATACCTTCTTTTCTTGCGATATTAGCGAGTAGGACTGCCTGATCAATAAGATCCTGTCGATTGACTGGTTTATGAAAAAATGCCTTTGCTCCAACTTTCATTGCACTAAAAAATTGCGATAGGGTAAATTGCATGAGTACAACCGCAATACTGCCGCCAATTACAATGAGCAATGAAGGTGGGTTGATAAATAATATTAAAGAACCGCCGGTTAATATGGCGCCGATGATAAAACCAAAAGCAATAATCATCCCCAGCAGGGTTGCTAAATCCACAATTTCTCCAGATAAATGCTCAAAATGTTAATATTAATTTCAATGAAATAAATCAGGATTTAAAATAGTTTTTAAATCGTATAAATATATCGGTTTGTAGAGCTGGTTTCTTTAATGATGAGTGTAGTCAATTGCCATGAATAGTGCTAAATCCCTTGATCTGTTGGAAATTCAATCACAGCTTTTGCCAGGAATGCTTGATGGTACGGGTGATCTGGTTTTTTTTGAAACTATTGGATCAACTAATGACTGGGCATTAGAGCAGTGCAGGAACATGGATGGGCTGCCTAAAGCCTGTATAGCGGAAAGGCAGTTGGCAGGTAGAGGCCGGAATCAGCGGCATTGGTATTCGCCTCATGCGCAAAATATTTATATGAGTTATGTCCGTGAGTTTTCAGGTTCTCCAGATCACTTATATGGCCTGGGTATGATCGCAGGTGTCTGTATTGTACGAGTCCTGGCAAGCCTGGGAATAAGATCAGGATTGAAGTGGCCAAATGATGTTTATACTGATTCAGGCAAGATTGCTGGTATATTAGTAGAAACCAGAGTAAAGAGTCATTCAGCAGTCTGTGCGGTAATAGGTACTGGATTAAATTATGATATGGGTCAGTCCAGCACTGAGATAGATACTGCCTGGACAGATATACAGAAAGAACTGGATGGTAAATGTGGTATTGGGCGAAGTGTTATAGTAGGGCGGTTATTAAAGGAAATTATTTCAGCCTGCGAGCAGCTGTTGGAATTCGGGTTTGAGAGTTTTAGAGATGAGTGGCAGCGAAATGATCTGTGTATGGGTAAGATGCTGGATGTCTATGAGGGTGATTCGTTGATACAGGGGCGATACCTCGGGATTAATAAACATGGTGCTTTAAGATTGCAGGTCGATGAGGCTGAGAAGGTGTTTTATGCTGCTGACGTCAGTATCAGGGTAAAAGAATAATGTTGCTTATTGATGTGGGTAACAGCTGTTTGAAATGGGCTGTCTGGAATAAGAATAATTATCAGTCAGAAGGAACTGAGTTTTACTCAAAAGAAAAAATAATCCAGGTGTTTGAAAAATTATTGCCAGTTATTGATAAGGAATCAGTGGTCTATATCAGTAGTGTTGCTGGTAAGAAAATTAATAAAGATATTGAGTGCTGGTTTTATGAGTTCATGAATCTGGAGGTGGTTTTTTTAACTGTTGAGAGTGAGTTTAAAGGCTTAAAGAATGGCTATGTTAAAACGAATACTCTGGGTGTGGATCGTTGGCTGGCAATGATTGGGGCATGGCAAAAGTATCAGGCAGGTTGTTGTGTGATTGATTGTGGCACAGCTGTAACAATGGATGTGATCAATAATAATGGTCAGCATCTGGGGGGGGTGATTATGCCCGGTGTGGGTTTGATGTGCTCATCGTTACGGGATGGAACAGATGCAATAGATGTATTTCAGGGTGAATTAAATAGTCTTGCAAGGTCGACCGAGGATGCAGTTACAGGCGGGTGTTTTTATGTGCTGGCTGAAGGTCTAAATGGCTTAATTAAAAAGTATCAGTCTGAGATTAATACAGATTTGTTATGTATCATTACAGGTGGAAACGGTCGGGAAATAGCGAAACAGTTTAGCTGTAAATATTTTTATGAGCCCCGGCTGGTTATGGATGGGATCTGTGCGGTAGTGTTGACAGAGAATTAAGTATGCGTTTATTTTTTATATTTTTATTTATCTTGAATGCCCTGTTTGCTGGCTGGCAGTATTACATGCCAAAAATTGTTAACAATGAAAGTGTCCCGTTACCTGCGGGACTGGAAAGACTGGTTATATTAAAGGAGTCATTGCCTGCTGTTGTTGAGGCGTCGGTTGATGAAGAGGAGATGTTGAGTAAGGGAACAGATGTAAATCATAAGCCTGTTAAAACCTGTTATACCCTTGGTCCTTATGAGGATCAGGAACTGGTAGCTAAAATCAGGGAGGAGTTGGGAGGTGAAGTTGAATTTACTGTAAGAGAAAGAGAAGAGAAAGATCTACATCGTTACTGGGTCTATATACCGGGAGATAAAGGTCGTGATCATGCACGAAAAGTAATTTTGAAACTGGCTAAAAATAATATAAAGGATTATTACATTTTGCAGAGTGGCGATGTTAAAAACAGTATTTCACTGGGACATTTTAAAGAAAAGTGGTATGCAGATGTCCGGGTAAAAGAAATATCAAAATTAGGTATTAAGCCGGAAATTGAGGTTATATACAGAACTTATAATTTGTACTGGCTGGATTATGCATTAAGTAATAAGCCTGAAGATTTGATGGCGAAAATACAGGAATACCTGGTTGATGGTGTAACGCTTCTGGATCGTCAGTGTAAAGCTAATTAAATTTGATATTTTTTGCATATTCCATTGCGAAATTCAGTGAGTTTCACTAAAATTGCCAGCCTTTGCAGAGAAGCTTGTTTATTTGATGGGATGGTTGATATGTGGATAGTAAGCACACATGACAGCTTGACTAGAGAGGGCGAGCAGATGATTATTTGAAAAATCATCCCGCGAAGCAGAGATAACAGTAGAGAATTTTACTATTTGCCGGCATAGCTCAGTTGGTAGAGCAACTGACTTGTAATCAGTAGGTCGAGCGTTCGATTCGTTCTGCCGGCACCATATTCCAGAGAGTTCTGTACCCAGAACCCTTTAATATTTGTTTAAACAACCTAAAACGGCTCGAATCCTCAGGATTCGGGCCGTTTTAGGTTGACAGTTTTTGTGGGGTCAAGCAAAATACGCGGCTTCCAGTTTTGGAGGGGTTCCCGAGTGGCCAAAGGGGGCAGACTGTAAATCTGCTGGCTCCGCCTTCGGAGGTTCGAATCCTCCCCCCTCCACCATATTATATAGAGAGCGGCTGGAAGGATTGGTATCAGTGATATCAGGCGGGTGTCGTATAATGGCTATTACCTCAGCCTTCCAAGCTGATGACGTGGGTTCGACTCCCATCACCCGCTCCAGATCTAAACAGATATGCTGTTTGGAAGACAACAGAATTAGATGCTGTAGCTGTTGGGTGGTAACCGTGTGTTACAGAATTTTTGCTCATATAGCTCAGTAGGTAGAGCACTTCCTTGGTAAGGAAGAGGTCACCGGTTCAAATCCGGTTATGAGCTCCAGTATTAGGTAGATTTGATTAAAACTTGAACATGCAATCCGGGGGAGGCATTCATAATGTCCAAGGAAAAATTTGAACGAAATAAGCCCCATGTCAATGTGGGCACAATTGGTCACGTTGACCATGGTAAAACAACACTGACAGCAGCGCTGACGAAAGTTATGGCAGAGCAGCAAGGTGGAGAAGCGCGTGCGTTTGATCAGATTGATAACGCCCCGGAAGAAAAAGCCCGTGGTATAACGATCGCGACTTCACACGTAGAATACGAGTCACCAGCGCGTCATTATGCGCACGTAGACTGCCCCGGAC